>NZ_CAAAJH010000004.1:0-263721 GCF_900640215.1 Legionella genomosp. 1 | reverse complement strand
GAGCGTAATGAGTGACCTGCAACAGCAATATCACTCATTTATTGAATCTGGCGCTTTGAGTTGTTCAAAATAATGACAGGATCACTCAGCGCGAAGGCGGGAATCCATTCCTCAATCGGCATTATAGCTAGCTCAGAGATGGGCCCCCGTCTGCGCGGCATAGCTATCTACCCATCATCTCTACACCCTGCGGCTTGTCCGCAGGGTCCAGTCTAAGATATCGCGGGTATTCTCATGGTTAGCCGCTGGGAGATTAAGGAGCTGCCGCAATTGCACAGGAATGGCCTTCACCAAAACCGTGTTGAAATAGGCCTGCAGCGATTAAAGCCTGCACATCGAGCGGGATGTTGTTAGGGCTGCCATTACCGCTGTTGATTGGTGAGCCAAGCTGGCCATAAAGGTTGAGCCCCCAGCATTTGGCAGTCCCTGTCTCGAGCAGCGCGCAGCTATGGTAGGTTCCTGTCGTTATAGCGACCACCCCTGAGCTTAAAGTCTGTACATCAAGCGGGCTATTGTTGGGATTATTAGTGCCGCTGTTGGTCGTGGAACCAAGCTGGCCATAGAAGTTTAGTCCCCAGCATTTAACGGCACCCGTATCGAGCAAGGCGCAGGTATGATCTAATCCTGCACTTAAAGCTGCTACACCTGAATTTAAAGTCTGCACGTCCAGCGGGCTGTTGTTGGGATTATTAGTGCCGCTGTTGGTGGTGGAGCCGAGCTGGCCATAAAAGTTCCTTCCCCAGCATTTAACAGTACCCGTATTCAACAGGGCGCAGGTATGGAATCCCCCTGCAGTGATAGCGACCACTCCTGAGCTTAAGGTTTGTACATCCAGCGGACTGTTGTTTGGATTAGTAGTGCCGCTGTTGGTGGTGGATCCAAGCTGGCCATATGCATTATCTCCCCAGCATTTAACAGCCCCCGTATTGAGCAGGGCGCAGGTATGATAGTATCCTGCGGCTAAAGCCGTCACCCCTGAGCTTAAGGTCTGCACATTCAGCGGGCTGTTGTTGGGGGTAGTAGTGCCGCTGTTGGTGGTGGATCCAAGCTGGCCATATGCATTATCTCCCCAGCATTTAACAGCCCCGGTGTCGAGCAGGGCGCAGGTATGATTTAATCCTGCAGCTAAAGCGGCCACGCCAGTGTTTAAAGTCTGCACATCGAGCGGGCTATCATTGGTGTTAAAAGTACCACTGTTAGTGGTGGAACCGAGCTGGCCAGAAATGTTCACCCCCCAGCATTTAACGCCTCCCGTATCGAGCAGGGCACAGGTATGGTAAGTTCCTTCAGTCAACGCCACCACTCCTGAACTTAGCGTTTGTACATCCAGCGGACTGTCGTTGGTATTAAAATTACCGCTGTTGATGGTCGAGCCGAGTTGGCCGAAGCGATTTAGCCCCCAGCATTTGGCAGCACCGATGGCCTGGATGCTGACTGGGATATTTATACTGTTATCAGCTCCTGTTGCCAGGATGAACAATGGGTTTAAAACGCCTGTTGCTGATGGCGTAGGGATGGAGTAGGTGAGCGTACAGCTTTGTTGGGGCTGCAGCAGGGTTGGGCAGTTATTGGTAAAATAGTTACCCCACGCAAAAGGGAAACGAATATTCAACGCAGAAACCAGGCTTCCGCCGGTATTGGTAAGCACTAGTACCCCGCTATCGCCAGGGCGAAGCGACAAGGCTCCGACTGGCACGCCATACTGGCTTAACAGCAAATGCCCGAGCCCAGATGTCTGATTCACATTTAATTGCTTGTCTAAGGTGGGTTGATAACATTGGTTGGGGTTCGCTTGTTCGCACAGAACCGGGCCGGTATGGATCCCTTGTGGTGGAATTGCTCCGCCATGGATGGTTAGGGTTAATTGGCAACTGCTTAGCCTTCCGGCCAGATGACAGGATGAAGCGCTGACTCCCGGGATAGGTTGCAAGATCAGGTTTTTTCCCCTGGCCGACAAATTTGTTACAGTATAGGAAACCGTTGCTGTCTCAAGCCCCGAAACCGTCACCACGGCAGGGCTTGGCGCTGAATATGTCCATAACGGGGTTGAGGCATGGAGCTGGCTATAAAGAATCAATCCTGCTGCTCCTAAATACCACAAAGCAATACGTTTCCCTTTATCCTGTATTATTCCCATTTGCAATCCTTATTGCTGTAGCCTACTTGCTGATTCAACAGCGCAAAATTTCCATTAAATCATGAAAATACCTGAGTGGCTACCATGCCATATTCAGAAAAAGGAATGCCATCAGCTGACCTCCAACCCTGAACGCTCCTCACAAAATTGCTCATGGGAAACATAAGAGAGTATGACTCTGTAAAATGAGCCACGTTCGGCTTGGCAGATGATCTTTTCCTGATAATCTATCTACCTTTTGGGTGTTACTGCTTTATACTTTTGTCTTAAGCGGAGACGACAGTTTAATATACAATTGAGCTTAACTTAATGGCAGTGAATCAATGGGTAAGACGTTATTTCGGGGATAGAATTCTCACTGAACGGGTTCTGAAACAGGATTCAGGTCATCAGCTTTTCTATCTTCGTTTCATCGATGGGAGTGAATGGATTTATAAGCGGTTTGCCCAGGAAAACTGGTTGGGAACTACCGATTATCAATCGATATCGAATAGCGAAGCGCTTAAATGCCAGGTGAATTCAAATCTGGCTCAGCATTTCAATAATTATCGGGCCACTTCCCCCAGTCAGATTTTCAGGGAAGAGCATACTATTCATCTGCTTTATCCCTATCATCACGGCAAAACCATCCAGAGGCCTGATCCTGAGCAGGCATATATGTCTGGACAGGTGTTGGCAAGGATTCATTCCAGCCAGAAACCCGATTTAGCCTTTCAGTATTGGCCCGCACTCTGCTGGCCGTCCGAGTTTAAACTGCAATCCTGGATAATGGATTTAATTCATCTAATCGAGAGCAATCCGGATTACAAAAGACAGGATTGGGTCGCCAGTCATCGTGATTTGCATATGGGGAATCTGCTTTGGTCAGGTAAGGAGCTCGTTGCAATCATTGACTGGGAAAGCGCCGGCCTTATCCATCCCTTCGTTGAGTTAATTGGCCTGGCAATCAACTGTGCCGCTGTGCCAGAGGCAATTTTCTGTGAAACTAATTTTTCCATGACGCTAAAGGGCTACCAGTCTATCGCCGTGCTTCCTCAGGAGGATGAACTGTTATGGTATTTATGCTTCCATAGCTGGTTATTATGGTTGCTGCACATCGGGAAAAAGAATGCGCCTGAACAGCTCAAACCAAGTCTTGATGCGATGAACGTCATTAAATGCAATCTAAAGCGCATGCAAAAAATTTATCTGGAACTGCAATAGCGAAATTGCATGTGCTATATCTAGCATATAGTTTCTGTAAAAAGACAACATGAACAATCACCGATTGCTAGCTGGTTTGTTTATTGCCCTGTGTCTCACCGATTTGGGTTTTGCAATGCGCTGTAAGCAGTCATTGGTATTTGAAGGTGACAGCAAATATATTGTAGAGCGCAAGTGCGGCCCTCCATTAGCAAAGGATATTTACCAGGACTCCTCCCTTCTGGTGAATAATTTCGATATTCCCTATGGTATTGCTTCTGATGTGTATGAAGTCTGGACCTATCAGCAGTCTCCTAATGAATTTCTTTATGAAGTACTTTTTCAGAATGGCAGGGTCATTGCCATATCAGCAAACAGGAGCTTTTAGCCGGGCTGGAACGATTTGTAAAGCGCATGCAGGTAATCTGTTCTATCATTAATTTAAGGACTGATTTTTGCAGGAGAACACATGGGGAAGCGGCATGTAGTCAAGGCCAGTGAAGTCAGCGGAGTCAAAGTCAAAAATAATGCCGGAGAATATCTGGGCGATATTAATGAGGTGGTTCTTGATAAGATTTCAGGACGAGTGAACTATCTGGTTTTAGACTTTGGCGGTTTCATGGGATTTGGTAATAAATTTTTTGCCATTCCCTGGCATTTGTTCAACTACAATAAAGAAGATGACTGTTTTGTTTTGCAGATTGAGAAAGAGCGTCTGAAAAACGCTCCGGGATTTGACAAGGATAACTGGCCCAATTTTGCGGACAGCAGTTTTGCCTCGTCACTGGAAAAATATTACGTATAACCGCCTATATCTACATTTGGTTATTGATCAACAGGTTATGATGTAATAATGTGTTATTTCTGCTTGGAAGTCTTCATTTGTAATCTGTACCCGTTCTGGAAGATGTGACTACAAGGAACATTCGCAACTTCAGTTAAATTTACCTTAGTTTATGACAGTGGATTGCATTTAACAGGGAAAAACTAAAAAATGGATATTTTAAATCTCAGAGTTTTGCGTGGGCCTAATTACTGGTCAAATACCAGACAGAAACTAATTGTCATGAAGCTTGATTTAAAGGAGTTCGAGGAGTTTCCAAGTAGCGCAATTCCTGGATTCAATGATAGTTTAAAACAATTACTCCCTTCTTTATATAATCATTTCTGCTCTGAAAGCAGTGAGGGCGGTTTTTTTAAGCGGCTTGATGATGGAACCTGGCTTGGCCATGTCATTGAGCATGTTGCTCTCGAGCTTCAGTGGCTGGCGGGAATGGAGTGCGGCTTTGGCAGAACGCGCTCAGCCAACGAAAAAGGCGTTTATCATGTCGTCTTCTCCTATGAAATTGAGTCTGCAGGGCTTTATGCTGCCAAAGCGGCCGTCGAGCTGATAAGCACTCTGGCGCATCAGCGTCCCTATACCCTGGTCGACCATCATTTACAGCAGCTAAAACAAATCAAACAGCATGAAGGGTTCGGACCTTCTACCCAATCCCTGGTGGATGAAGCGGCCAAACGAAATATTCCCTATGCGCGTTTGAATGATTCGTCGCTGATTATGTTGGGACATGGCTGTCAGCAAAAACTAATCTGCGCGACAGTCACTGGTCTGACCAGCAATATTGGTGTGGATAATGCGGCGGATAAAGAGCGAACCAAGCAATTATTGATGAACGACTATATTCCAGTCCCGCGCGGTATGATTATTGAAGATCTGAGCTCCCTGGGGCAGGCGCTGGAAAAAGTGGGGTATCCCTGTGTCATCAAACCAGTTGACGGCAATCACGGACGAGGAATAACCACTAACATCTGCAATCAGGAAAAAGCACGAGCGGCATTTCAGCTGGCAGCAGAGATTTCCGACCGGATTATTGTGGAGCAGTTCATCAGCGGTCATGATTACCGATTTCTGGTGATTAATCACAAAGTCATTGCGGTGGCCAAACGTACCCCGGCTATGATTGTAGGAACCGGTACAGCCACTATACAACAGCTCATCGATGCCGTGAATCAGGATCCAAATCGTGGCGAGCATCATGAAAAGTTTCTGACCACTATCAAAGTAGATGCCAGCACAATGGCTATTCTTGAGGAAAAAAATCTGAGCTTAGACTCTATCTTGCCAGCCGGAAAAGTATTGTATCTTAAGCATACCGCCAATCTGAGCACAGGGGGCACTGCGGTTGATGTGACCCATATAGTCCATCCGCAAACCATTTTTATAGCTGAACGGGTATCGCGGGTTATGCATCTGGATATTTGTGGCATTGATGTGGTGGCTGAAAATATTAGTTTACCCCTGAACGGAAGTAATGGTGCCATCATTGAAGTGAATGCAGGCCCAGGCTTTCGCATGCATCTTTCTCCCGAATGCGGAAATGCCCGTAATGTAGCCCGCCCCGTGATTGATATGCTATTCCCGGCAGGAAGCGAATCCCGAATTCCGCTAGTTGCGATAACCGGAACGAATGGCAAGACCACAACTGCAAGACTGGTTGCCTGGTTCGCCAGAAAAGCGGGTCGGCATGTGGGTTTGACTTCCACTGAAGGAATTTATATTAACGAGCAGGAAGTCTATCGAGGCGATTGCAGTGGGCCTTTCAGTGCCAGAGTGGTTCTTCGAGATCCCTTGGTCGACTACGCAGTACTCGAATGTGCGAGAGGCGGTATTTTACGTGAGGGTTTAGGGTTTGATAAGAGCAGCATCAGTATTGTGACCAATGTCTCTGAAGATCATCTTGGCCTTGATGAAATTCATACGCTTGAAGAGCTTGCCCGCGTAAAGGAAGTGGTGCCGCGCAGTACCATGAAAACAGGATATGCCATTTTAAATGCTGATGATGATCTGGTGTATCAAATGAAGAACGCAGTGGAGGCTTCGGTGGCGCTGTTTAGTATGCAGGCAGCCAATGAGCGTATTAGATCACATTGTCAGGAGGGTGGTTTGGCAATCTATTTGTCGGACGGCTCAATTGTGCTTAAAGAAGGCAACAAAGAGGTAACAATCACGCATTTGTCCAAAATTCCGCTGACCTTTGGCGGTAAAGCTTCCGGAATGATCCAAAATGTTTTGCCCGCTGTGCTTGCTGGATATCTTTCCGGCTTTAGTCTTGAAAATATCGCTGCATGGCTGCATGAATTTCAGCCCAACGCTGAAAACCTTCCTGGGCGAATGAATCTGTTTGCTTTTGAAAATTACCGTATCCTCATTGATTATGGTCACAATGGGGCTGCTTTTGAGCATCTGGAGGGGTATATCAGTCAACAGCCGGCCACAAGAAAAATTGGTATTATCGCTGCAACCGGCGATCGTAAAATGACGGATATTCGTAAAATTGGAACCTATGCGGCCAGAATGTTTGATGAAATTATAATTCGTCATGATAAAGACGGCAGAGGGCGCAGCAATGAGGAGTTAACGACTTTGCTTCTGGAAGGAATAGAGCAGGTAAAAGACTTTGAATCAAAAGAGATTAAAATAATATCCGATGAAATGGATGCTCTGCAGCATGTCCTGCATAAGGCGGCTCCAGGCTCCTTCATTTTTTATTTTCCTGAGGATGTGATGACTGGAATTGCCCATATTAAAAAATTGCAGGCAAGTGCTCATGCAACGACGCTCGTAGCCAACTAGGAGCCTGTACATGCTTGCTAAAGGTAAAATGCTGATTATTGGCGGCGCGGAAGATGTGGGCGATAAAGAACCTCCATTCCCTTTGAGAGATACCGGAGAGTTACAGCGTTATGAAATTCTCCGGGAGTTATTCAATGCCTCAAAAAATAAAAAAATTGAAATCATTACTTCCGGAAGCCGTTTTCAGCAAGAAGTCAAAGAGCGTTATCAAAAGGCTTTTCATGATATTGGCTATAAGGCCCCCGGCTTTATCCATATTGAAGATAAAATGGAGGCAAGAGACAAGCATTACCTGAACCGGGTAGAAGCTGCCGATGCGGTCTTTTTCACCGGAGGTGATCAATTCAGATTGGCAACTATCATCGGGGGAACCAGCCTCATTGATTTTATCCGCCAGCGTTATATTGATGACAGGCATTTTATTGTAGCCGGAACCAGTGCCGGGGCTATGGTGATGTCTTCCATCATGATTACAGAAGGTGGACTGGCAGAGGCGCTGATTGAGCAGGATTTAAAAACCTCTTCAGGTTTGGGCTTTATCCAGAATTGCATTATTGATACTCATTTCATCAAGCGCGGGCGTTTTGCGCGTCTGGCTCATGCGATTATCATTAATCCCGATCAACTGGGAGTCGGGCTGGGTGAAGATACTGCCCTAATTATAAAAAACGGTTCAGAAGCAGAGTGTCGAGGCTCAGGAATGGTGGTTATTATTGACGGCAAGCACATACGCCAGACCAATATAACCGGAGTTCGTGATAATGAGCCGGTTTATGTTGAAAATTTGAAAGTTCATCTGCTGGTTAAAGGCTGTCGGTTTTCGATTAAAACACGTAAGCTTTACAATCCAACCAAAGTAACGCCTAAAAGAGGAAACAAGGATGAATAGGATTGCAATGGCCATCCACGGAGGAGCCAGTGAGGAAACGACTTTATTAAGAGATCATTTACCTGAATATGAGGAAAGTCTCGAAGTTGCCTTACACAAGGGCTATGAGGTGCTGCAAAAAGGCGGCTCTGCTCTGGATGCCGTCGAAGCGTCCGTCCGGCAATTAGAGGATGATGCACTTTTCAATGCAGGCAGAGGCTCGGTGCTCAATAATCAGGGCACAGTGGAAATGGACGCCTCCATAATGGATGGACATATTCTGGATGCAGGCGCCGTCTCAATGGTGGAGCGAGTGAAGAACCCGGTTTCGCTGGCCAGAAAAATCATGGCTCAAACGCATCATGTGTTTCTTTCCGGATATGGTGCGCTGGCTGTTGCCGAATTGAATAATCTTGAGCTAAAGCCTAAAGATTATTTTGTCACTGAATATCAATATCAGCAGTATCTCGAAGCCTGTAAACGGGAGAGTACGAAGGATATTCTTGCCAAGAAAATTAAAGGCACTGTCGGGGCAGTTGCTCTCGATTCCCAGGGAAACCTGGCTGCGGCTACGTCTACAGGGGGAACAGGTAATTGTTTGCCGGGACGAGTCGGCGATAGTTGTATGATCGGCGCTGGTTGCTTTGCTGATAATAAATCCTGTGCTGTTTCCGGTACGGGTGAAGGTGAAGCCTTGATTACCCAGGTGGTTGCGCATACTATTGCCATGTTAATAGAGCTAAACCAGTGGTCGCTGGAGCAGGCTTGTGACTATGTGATTCATCAGCGAAATATTGCACGAAGAGAAATGGGTGTTATTGCAGTAAATACAAAAGGTGAAATCCATTGTGCCTTTAATACAGAAATTATGAAGCGCGCATGGATTGGCAGTAATACGCCGTTGCAGATAAAAATTTACTAAGAAGTTTTGTGATGTTGCGAATAGCCGTAATTGGCTGCGGGATTGCAGGTCCTGCCGCCGCTCTTTTCTTACAACGATTAAATGCTGAGGTCAGTCTTTTTGACCGGGTTGAAAATTTAGCTCCCCTGGGGGCAGGGTTCTTACTACAGCCCGCAGGTCTCGATGTGCTGAATCAGCTTGGAATTGCCCAGTCACTAATCCCTAAAGGAGCCCCCATAGCGGGTTTATTTGGTGTTAATCACCGAAATAAAGTCGTACTGGATTTACGTTACCGCGATTTGGTCAGGCATCATTTTGGATTAGGTATCCATCGAGCAGCCCTGTACCAGGAAATGTTTTCCAAAATAAAAGACACAGGAATTCGCATTATAAATCCCTGTGAGATTGTCTCATTCAAACAGTCGGCCGATGCAGTGGAATTGTATGACCACAAGGGGGGTGTGCATGGACCCTTTGATTGTGTCGTGATTGCCGATGGTTCACGCTCTCTGCTAAGACAACAGCTGGATGTCAAAATTAAGGTCAAACCTTATGACTGGGGGGCTTTATGGACAATTGCCAGAGATTGCAATAGCCAGTTTAATCAAACCCTGGAGCAAGTGTACCGAAGTACTGAAATCATGGCAGGTGTTTTACCGATAGGTTTTGAAAGCCAGCAATCGATGGTTAGTTTTTTCTGGAGTATAAAAAAGCAGTATTTTCCGCAATGGCTTGCTACGCCTTTTGAACAGTGGAAAGAAGAGGTCACCACCATCTGGCCTGCCTTGCAGCCATTATTTGAGCAGCTGCACAGTCATCAGCAATTTGCACTGGCTTCTTATGCTGATGTCAGGGTTTATCCCTGGCATGACCGGCGGGTAGTGGTCATTGGGGATGCTGCTCATGGGATGAGCCCGCAATTGGGTCAGGGTGCGAATTTAAGTTTGCTGGATGCCAGAACTCTTTACGAGTGTCTGAGCCAGTTTCCTTTGCCGCAGGCTTTGTCAATGTATACCCATCGAAGAAAGGCGCAATTACGCTATTATCAGAACGCCAGCTGGTTTATCACGCCCTGGTTTCAATCTTCCCATGCGGGCATGGGAGTGTTGAGAGATTTGCTTCATGGCCTTTTCTGCAAAATGCCGTTTATTAAACAGCAAATGCTGCGCACCTTAGCCTGTATGAAAACAGGCTACTTCAGTTCCTTGCCGCTCAACGCTTTTAAGCCTTTATGCAAAGAGGAAATGGATTCCAACAAGGATTAAATAGCCGACTGTTTAGGCGGAATATTAATCTCGGGTTCCTTGGGTGTGGAAGGCAGAGGCAGATCAGGGGTATCGATGCCAGGTCTTTTTTCCATTGCTTTTTTATCAGCGTCCGCTTTTTTCTCAGCGCTAAGCAAAATGTAATCACTACTATTTACTAAATCTATAAACGACATGCGAGTTCTCCTTAACTCTTAACTTCATACTAATTATAGGATATTTTGAGAGTGTTCATTAAACTGTGGCATTCTTCACAGGCACCCCGTCATCTCGAACGCAAGTGAGAGATCTCCAAATCTGACATGGCATGACCCATTAATTGGACGCGATACAATTTAATAGTCAAGAAGGTGAAATCAATAAAGTAACAGTATCTGTATACACTGCTGCCGGCGCGCCAGCCACCTGGGAGCTGGTAATTCGGATATTGAAATTGGCATTGGGAGTGCCGCCGCAGGTGAGTGAGGTACTGCTGCCTCCGGTTTGCTGGGCGGTTTTAACGCCAGAAACCAGGGTGATGGTCTGCGAGGGCGCGCTCCCTGGATTCCAATAGGCGTTGTAGGTGATAAAATTACTGCCATTAACGACACGAAATGTGCCAGATGCGGCGTTCGCACTGGTTGCAGTGACAAAATAACTTCCCAGAGGGCTTATCGTGTTGGTATATATGCAGGCTGTTGTGTTACCGGTGACAGGGCTACTTAAATTGATTGGCGACAAAGTAATATTGCTTAGACCGCTAATCTGAACCAATGCCGGAACCGTCACAGTGACTGAGGCTGCAGAAGGATTAACTGCGCAGGCAAAAGCGCAGTGCAGCCACAGAATAGCGATACAGCTGGTTTGTTTGCCTATTAAATAAATATTAATAGCCCTCATTCTGTCAGGTGGGTGTAATTAAAAGAGTTACAGTGTCCGTATAAGTGGCAGCAGGAGCTCCGGCTACCTGAGCAGCACTGAAACTGATATTGAAGTTTGCATTAGGTGTGCCGCCGCAGGTTAAGGAAACCGCGTTTCCGCCCGTTTGCTGGGCCGTTTTTGTTCCAGAGGTCAGCAAGGTGGTCTGAGTGGCTGCAGAGGTATTATTCCAATAGGCCGAATAAGTGATAAAGTTTGTGCCGCCATCGTTTACCCGAAAAGCGCCGGCGCTCGCATTGTTACTGGTTGCAGTGACAAAATAGCTTCCCAGGGGCGATGCCACATTGCTATAGATACAGGCGGTGGTATTACCGGTGACAGGAAAAGCAACGGGGGTTCCCAGGGCAATATCGGCAAGTCCGCTTATCTGGACCAATGCAGGGATCGTAATGGAAACATTGACTGTTCCTGTGGAGGTCGTTCCCAGTGTGCCATCGGTGGCTGCAAACGCGTTAAAACTGCCAGTCAGGACAACTAGTAACATCAATCGCTGAAGTGAATACATGATTCTTTCCCTGATTAGAGACAATTTAATTAAAATCCGTGTTAAAGCTTAATTTCCAATGTAACTCCCCAGGTACGTCATCCTGAACGCAGTGAAGGATCTCCTGAATCTGGCTCAGTTCCAAGCAGTTTGAGATCCTTCGCTACGCTCAGGAAGACGTACCTGAGGAGTTACTTTCCAATTCAATTAAAAATCATGTGCTTAACTTCAATTTCTGTATTTCTATTGAATTCAGTTTTTATAGTGATAATCTATCTAAATTAACTCAATACGCTCTAGCAAGTCTATGGAATTTTCACGTTTATTTTTCCTGCTGATACTCTGCTGTTTATTTCCTGATGTCCATGCGGGTATAAGTGTCGGACCTATTGTCGTTGATCTGACAAGCAAGAATAAAGACGCTGAAATTGCAGTGCGAAATCTCGATATTAACCATCAGGCTTATATCGAAGTAATTCCCTATCATCTGGCCAATCCGGCTCGTCTTAATTCAGCCAAAATACGGGTTAGAAACCCTGAGAAGGATGGCCTGATGGTTTTTCCTGCAAAACTTGTATTATTACCAGGTCAAACCCAGTTTGTTCGGGTAGTGAAAACGGCCAGCAAGATTCCGTCAGAAAAAGTATTTGAAATAGATTTTATTCCTAAAATTGCCACTCATCTGGTAAGTCAAAAAAGTCCGGAAGGTGCTGTGCTTGGAATTCGAGTAATTGTTGGCTATGGAGCACGGGTGACCTTGCGTCCCGATAAGCCTTTACCATCTATTTCTATTAAGCGAAAAGCGAATGAGTTATTGATTGTAAACACTGGCAATGCCTCAGTGAGAATTACGTCCTGTACCCAAACAATAGCGGGCCAAAAAAAGGAAATCCCTTTACCAGCGTATACTTTGTTTGCTGGCCAAACGCTTAAAAAGCAATTGGTTCAATTAACCCCGGTTAATTTACAGGCCTCTTTTATGGATAAATCGCTTGGATCGTTTACTACGGATTAAAAATAGCTGGCAGCTAAAATTAAGCGATTTATTAATTGTTGTTATCTTTTTGAGTTATTTCTCATGTCCTTCAGCCCAAACTTTATTTGTTGATTCAGAGAGTCCGCCGCCTGGATTTGAGGCGGTTTCTGTGACTCAGCATTTGCGGGTGTCAGTCAATTTTCTTCATGAAAATATGGGCTATTTTTATGTAAATATCAGGAAGGGGCGATTAAAATTTCAATCGCCCGAACAATTAATTTCCCATCTGAAAGCTGTTAAACCTTCTAAAAAATTAATTAAATTATTAAACAATTCCTTACAGTTAAACATTGAATGTCTTTCAAATGGTGTCGCTGAATTACCCGAAAATTGTAAGCAATTAAAGAAAAACGGGATTTATATAATCTATGATCCTCAGCATGAAATAGTTTATTTAGTTCTATCTTCTTCCCATCTCCAAAGACCCGAACTCGCTCATACAATTGATTTTTTTCCGGATTCTACAGCGAGTTGGTCCTATATAAATAAACTGGGAGCTGCGGGATCCTTTAGCACTAATAAGCCGGATATTCGCACAACTATTTATCCCTCAACCCCTGATTACTACAACCTCTATTCCAATAATGTTTTCGCCTACGGAGATAATAGCCTGATTGGCAATATTTCCCAGAATAATGGCATCGACGATGGCCAGCATTTCCAGGTACAAAGCCTGTACGCTCAGAATATAAGCCGGGATAAAATATACACCGGAGGATATATCGTAAACCCGACCTCTCCATTTTTTCAAACGCAGATTCTTGCAGGGGTTGGAGTTAAAACCACTCTCGAAACGCTGCGGAATTCAGAGAGTATCACCGCTTCTCCTTTAGTGATATTTGTACCGCAGGCATCCCAGGTCAGTATATTTAAAAATGATCAACTGATTTACTCTCAATATCTCGCGGCAGGTTATCAAACCATAAATACCAACGGATTTCCGGACGGGGGATATGAATTAACCATCAAAGTGGGTATGAATAACACGACCCAGCGCTTTTTCAGCAAGGGATTCTCTCTGCCTCCTCCACAGGCACCACAATACTATGTGATGGCGGGCTATTTAACCAATGCTCTGACTCTCGATAATAACAGTTATAACTTTTTACCGGATATATTGAACGTTCCGGTAGTTCAGGCAGGATTTAGTAATCGCTTAAATCAAAGACTGGCGATTATGGGGGATGTCTTATTAAATTCTCATCAAGGTCTTTTTGATTTTGGGCCTGCATTTTTTATAGGCAACTCCTTTGTAAAAACTGCTGGACTAATCACAACCAAGAGTAATTATGGGTTGTATACCCTCATCAATACGCAAAAAAAGCAATTGAACCTGAGTGCGATAGCGACCAAAATTTTCTATCAGGATAAAAATGAAGATTATTATTTTCTTAATAATCTGGAGGACAATAATTCAGCTTCATTAAGCTATCAGCTCACACAAAACGATCTAATCGGTATGCAGGCTAATTATAGAAAGCTTCTTGAGCAACCTCGTTCCTATGGAGCGGGTGCCTATTATCAACGGCAAATTGGTTTTTATAAAGGCTGGGATTTTTTCTTAACACCGCCTATAACGAAGCTGTCCATATTGGTAATACTTATTATCTTGGTTTGAGCATGAATTTCAGTCGAGGTATGCTGGCTGGAACTGAATCGCTTTCCTGGCAAAATCAGCAAAATAATAATCAAAATAATCCCTTGGCGATGCCTGTTGTGGCACAGGGTAGTACCGTCTATTCCCATCAGAATGAAAGAGGATTGGGATATTCTCTCAATGAAATGCATACGGTTTCAAGAACTGCCTCCTCATTTGCCGGCATTTATAATTATACTGCAGCAAACGAGTTTATTTCCTCATACATTAACTACAATCAAACCCGGGAGGATGGCAGTTCAATCGGGTATGGGGGGAGTCTTGAAACCGAAATTGCTGCAAATGAAAACGGCGTATTTTTAAATGGGGCTGATCGCGGCAATTCAGCCGGGATCATTGCGCAGGTTTTTTCTGGTAATCTGAATGATAAGTCTGCTCAATTTGCATTAATTGACTCCTATAACCGGAAAGTGGCAATTATCCCAGTCAATGAAAAAGTATTTGTGCCTTTGCCGGGTTATACTGATGAGAATTTTACACTGGCTAATCTTTCCAGTGCCGATTATGCAATTCACGAACCCATGCGCCATGTGACTTTATATCCTGGCAATATTGACCATTACACCTGGCAAGTGGAGCGGCGCATTATTGTCATAGGCCGATTGCTTAACAGAGATAAAAGTCAGCCTTTAAGAAATCGATGGATTCATTCCGGACAAAATGGTATCTACAGTGATGAAGAGGGCTATTTTCAGTTGGAGCTGTCACAAAATATCAGTTCACTCTCAGTAGAGGGGCTTGGAAATTGTCAGATTGATTTACCCAATTTGCAGGGAAATAAAGAGTATTATTACCTGGAGGATGTGTCATGTTTATAGGCCGATTAGGGTATCTGTGCCTTTTACCTGTTTTCTTTGTTTCGAGTGCAAACGCTTATGATCTGACAGGAGTGGACGCAAGCTATAATTTTGGCACCATCACCGCCCCTTTTCCCGATTTAACATTGACAGATGGCAGTATCTGCGTCGGCTATACGGCCATCGTCGAGGCGAGTACTTATCGTGTTCGAGCCACCAGCAGTGGCAGTGCCTCAACAGCATTCCAAATGACTAATAGCTTAAACAGTGCCTATAAACTGGATTATTCGGTTTCATGGGCTGGCTCTTCCGGGGGTACGCCCAGCTTTGTTTCTCTGAGTTCCGGGCAAAATTCCACATCAACCTTCCCAGCGCAACTTCTGGGAGGATTGACCTGTCTTGTTTTGCCCAATAATGCCACGATGCGTTTGCAACTCCTGGGGGCAAACCAGGTGCTGGCAAAGCAGGGAAGTTATACGGATACCTTGACAATTCTGGTAGTGGCACCCTAAATCGCAAAGAGTGGGTGCCACTTTCTTTGAGCATCCTATCCCTCATCCTTAGCCGTATAACCGCAGCCTTCTTTCGGGCAGATAATTTGCCTTCCAAAGCGCTTGGTTTCCTTAACTGTCAACAGCGGCCAGGCGCACTGCGGGCAGGGGGTATCGATAGGTTCGTTCCATAAGGCATAGTCGCATTTCGGATAACCGCCGCAAGAGTAAAAGATCTTCCCTTTACGCGATTTGCGTTTCAGAATTTTGTGATTATGACACTTGGGGCATTCCACTCCGGTATCCGCTGGTTTTTCTATGGGCTCCATGTGTTTGCAGTCAGGATAATTGCTGCAGCCGATGAAGCGGCCATAGCGGCCTGTTTTAATATGCAGCGCTCCTTTACAATCAGGACATTGCCGGCCTTCAATGACTTCAGGCTCTGCTTTCTCTCCTTCCGGATTATTCAAATCCTGCGTGTAGTCGCATTCCGGATAGCCGGTGCAGCCGATAAATCGCCCGCGTTTGCCCAGACGTATTGATAGGGGTTTGCTGCATTTAGGGCATTGTTCATCCAGTATTTCCGAAGTGACATCCTTTCTCTGGACCTGGGTATCCGTAGTATGAATCTGACTTATAAATGGCTGCCAGAATTCTTCCAGTACCGGGATCCATTCTTTTTCACCGCGCGATACTTCATCGAGAGTATCTTCAAGTTTGGCGGTGAACTTATAATCCACATAACGAGTAAAATGACTCAGTAGAAAGCGATTTACAATTCGACCCACATCAGTAGGTACAAAGCGTTTCTTGTCAACTATCACGTATTCGCGCTGTTGCAGGGTATGGATAATGGTCGCATAAGTCGAGGGGCGGCCAATGTCATATTCTTCCAGCGCCTTAACCAGCGATGCCTCGCTATAGCGCGGCGGTGGTTCTGTGAAATGCTGATTGGCTGCAATATCAATAAGCTTTACCTTTTCTCCCACGGACATAGCGGGCAGCAAGCCTGAGTTTTCGTCATCGGTAGAATCATCAATCCCTTCTTCATACACAGTAAGAAAGCCGGGAAAGGTGATAGTTGAGCCATTGGCGCGGAAAAGATTACCCGCACCGCAGCTTAAATCAACGGCAACGGTGTCAATTAATGCTTCTGCCATCTGGCAGGCAACGGTCCGTTTCCAGATGAGATTGTAGAGTTTGTATTGATCACTGGTCAGATATTGCTGGATAGACTCCGGGGTTTGCCTAATAGTCGTTGGGCGAATTGCTTCATGAGCTTCCTGAGCATTTTTTGATTTGGTTTTGAACATGCGTGGACTTTTGGGGCAGTTTTTCTCGCCATAGCGCTGTTGAATGAAATCGCGAATCTCAAAAATCGCCTCATTGGCCAAACTGACCGAGTCAGTACGCATATAAGTGATCAGGCCGGCGGTGCCGGTGCCAATATCAATCCCTTCATAGAGCTGCTGGGCAACCATCATTGTTTTACGCGCTGTAAAGCCAAGCTTGCGAGCCGCCTCCTGCTGCAGAGTAGAGGTGATAAAAGGGGCTGCTGGATTACGTTTGCGCTGTTTTTTTTCAATATTGTCGACAATAAGCTCGCCATTGGCAGCCTGTAATAAGCGCTCTCTGACCTCATGTGCCTGCTCAGTGCCAGTAATACTGAACTGCTGCAGTTTATCTTTCTGATAATGAGTCAATCGGGCTGAAAAGGGGCTGGCATCATGCTGGCAGGAGGCAATAATCCGCCAATATTCCTGAGCCACAAAACGTTCAATTTCTTCTTCCCGTTCTACGATTAAACGGAGCGCTGGACTTTGAACGCGGCCCGCGGAAAGACCACGGCGTATTTTTTTCCATAAAAGGGGCGACAGATTGAAACCTACAAGATAGTCCAGCGCTCGTCTGGCTTGTTGTGCATTGACTAAATCCATTGAAATCTGACGCGGATTTTTAATTGCTTCCTGTATGGCTGATTTGGTAATCTCGTTAAAAAATATACGATGAACCGCTTTATTAGTAAGTAAATTACGCTCTTGCATCAATTCAAACACATGCCAGGAAATGGCTTCTCCTTCGCGATCGGGGTCGGTTGCGAGAAGCAGGGAATCCGATTTTTTTAAGGCTTTGGCGATTGACTCAATATGCCTTACATTTTTTTCAATGGGGCTATAGGTCATTTTAAAATGATTGTCGGGATTTACAGAGCCTTTTCGTGGGGGCAGATCTCTGACATGGCCATAAGAGGCAAGTACATCATAGTCATTACCCAAATATTTCTGGATAGTTTTGGCTTTAGCAGGTGATTCTACGATAACCAGGTGTTTACTCATAAAAGACCTTTATCCTTTAGAAGTTTCTTAACAGTATTGTTAGTATTATTGACTCGTCTCTTGCTATCAATGAAGCAATTATTCAGGGCTTGCCTGAAGGAGATTAGCTTATTTTTTTTAAGGATCATTAATGCAGAGGTAATTCATCTTCCTTTTGATATAGCACAAGATCAAGAAAAGCGAGTTGCACTGTATTTAAGCTTTCAGCCAGACAATTGCGAATAGTCCACTTTGTTTCCTGAAGCGTTACGAAACGAGACTCCGAAAAAAGAAGCTGATTAATGATCTGCTCCATCGTCTCGGAAGCAATGATTCCCAATAGCATTAACTTCATTAAAAACTGATAACTTGCCTTGGTGAATTTCATCTGTTCATCATAGGTAAACACTCTGATAGAGGAATCACGCGCTGCTCTGACAAAGAAAGAGTTTTTATCCTGAACGCTTTCTTCGCCATCTGCCTCGAGTCCTATATCAGATGAGCTTCCATCTTTTAATTGGGAAAGACTTTTCTCAAATAAATTCATTAGCATTTCAAACAAGCTGTCTTTCATTAATAACACCTCATGTAGCCGCCGGGTACTGCTTTGACAATGCCCTGTAATTCAAGTTCAGCCAAGCCACAGGCCACTTCATCGATTTGAATACCGCTGCGATTACAGATCTGATCAACGGTAGTGATTTCAAAACCAATGCACTTTACTAGGTTTTTATTATGTGTTGCAAGGGATTGTGCGGAACCACCTGCATTGTTAGACCAATTACCACATCCAAGCGCATCCAGAATATCGGCAGCTGAGGTCACCAGTCTGGCTCCCTGTTGTAAAAGATAGTGGCAGCCCCGCGCTTGTGGATTATGTATAGAACCGGGTATGGCAAGTACATCACGGTTCTGCTCAAGTGCTAACCTGGCTGTAATCAGTGAGCCACTCTTAATTGCTGCCTCAACAACCAATGTGGCAATAGATAAACCACTTATTATACGATTTCTGCGAGGGAAATGTCCAGCGCTCGGTGGTTTCCCCAGAGGAAATTCACTTAAAATCAAGCCATTGTCGATAATTTTTTTTACAAGCAGGCGATGACGGGCAGGATAAACCATATCAATGCCGGTTCCCATGACCGCTATTGTTTGCCCCTTGGCATCAATACTGCCCTGATGGGCCTTCGCGTCAACGCCCAATGCTCCTCCGCTGACGATGGTAATTTCTCTTCCGGCCAGTTCAAATGCAAAGCGATAGGCGATCTCATCTCCATTAACGGAAGGCTTACGGGTTCCCACCATCGCCAAAGTCTTATTTTTTATACAAGCCCAGTTTCCAATGCCGTAAAGTACCAGCGGCGGGTCGTGAATTTCTTTTAACAAGGCAGGATAGTGTTCATCTTCCCAGGTCACCAGATGATGAGTTGAGCTTTGCTGTTCCCAGTTTAAATCCGCATCAATCATCGTTCTGTCAGCAGAGCTCAGGGCGGTGGCAAGCAGGGGAGTTAAGCCAGAAGCTATCATTTCCTCTTTAGACAGGGAAAAAAGTACTTCCAGGCTGGGCCAGCGATTCAACAGGCGCTGTACAGTACGTGGACCAATACCTTCAATGCGGTTTAGCAAAAGAAAAAAGCGTTTGTTACTCATGGATTGGTCACCTTATCGCCAAGATGAATGGCTCGAATTGAGCGCACAACCAACCCAAAACTGGTCTTTGAGAACGTTCTGAAAATCATTACTTCTCCGACCCGCTCCCGTGGAAGCAGAATTGGATTGGCGATATCCAGAGGGTCTGCCACCAGTTTCCGTTCAGAATATAGGCCAAGTACATCACCTGGCTCAAGCCCTGCATCCTGGCCGCGATCAATGACAGCAACTAATCCCACCGCGCCCTGGGTGTAATCGCCGGGCAAATCGATAATAGAGCCGCACACGGGGCTATTGGGGGTCTTCGGTTCGAAATATAAATTAAATTCGGGAAAATCATTAAGCATCACCCGATCTTTTAACCGCACACCCTCGGTAATTTCGGTCAGCAGTATGGTGGCAGGTTCGCCGCCACGTACTAATTCCGCATAGCCAACAAGTGTAGCCTTATAGCCCAGTAAACGATTGGTTTCGGGTTCCATATAAGGGCAATTGGGACGATAAACGGCATAGGAAATAGTCGCTCCGCGCGGCATTTTACAATCCGGATGAAGATTTTTGACATAGACCTCATCCCCCTGTCCGCCCAGCATATGCTCGCCCATAAAGGCCACGATATAGGGCGCTTTTCTCAGGCGATCTTCATCCATGACCAGCGAGGAGTTCAGGAAGGGTTTGATAACCATCAACGGAATAGGAGGAATCGCCTCTTCAAGGGGACGCGGGCGGATATTCGGAGATAATTTAATGGTGCCGTTCGATAGCACCTTAAGATAGGGCTGGTTATGCGCATAGCGCAGCTCAATGATAGCGCCCGGGTATAAACGATTAGGATTTTTTATTCGAGGATTGGCGTGCCAGAGGGTTTTCCATTCCCATGGATTAGCAAGATATTTACAGGCGATACTCCAAAGGGTGTCACCGGGTTGCACAACATAGCGGCGGGGTGAATCCTCCAGAATGGAGACTGCCTGCGTGGCGAATGAGATAAGCAAACCTATTATGACAAATAAATGCCGCATTTTTCTGTCCCTGAAACCTGTATATTAATCACATTTATAAGCAGAGCTTAGTTGGAGTATCTTGCAGTCGAACATTGTATTCGTGATAATATTATCCATCAACTATTTTTTTCACGAGTTTCCATGGCTATACGTAAAATTATTTATCTACCTGATCCTCGTCTGCGGCTGGTGGCGGAACCGGTTCAGGAAATAACCGAAGAATTACAGCAGCTGATTGATGATATGTTTGAAACCATGTACAGCGTTAACGGCGTGGGACTTGCCGCTCCCCAGATTGGTATCAGCTTAAGGCTTTCTGTAATTGATATAGAAGGGGATAAGGCGAAGCAACTGGTGTTAATCAATCCGGAAATCATTGCTTCTGAAGGAAAAGTGGAGTACCAGGAAGGCTGCCTCTCGGTTCCCAGTGTATATGATACGGTGGTTCGAGCGGAGAAGGTAACCATTCGAGCTCTGGATCGCTACGGCAAGCCCTATGAAATGAGTGGTGAAGGGGTGTTGGGAGAGTGTTTTCAGCATGAGATTGACCATTTGAATGGTAAATTATTTGTTGACTTGCTGTCGCCTTTAAAACGCACTATGGCCAGAAGGAAACTGGATAAATTTAAACGTATGCAAGCCCGAAAATCATGACGTCTTCCTTATCGATTGTTTTCGCTGGCACTCCTGAGTTTGGTGTTCCCTGTCTGGATGCTCTGGCTCGCTCAGGACATCGCTTGCTGGCTGTTTATTCGCAGCCTGATCGCCCGGCCGGTCGTGGGCGTAAATTGCAGGCTTCTGCGGTTAAAACCTGGGCATTGGAGAATCAGTATCCTGTTTATCAGCCGCTTAATTTTAAATCGGAGTCAACAGTCGCTGAGCTTGCCGCATTAAAGCCTGATGTAATGGTGGTGATTGCCTATGGTTTAATTCTGCCAGAAAGGGTTTTGGCTATACCTCGTCTTGGTTGTATCAATGTACATGCATCGCTCTTGCCGCGCTGGCGCGGAGCTTCGCCAATTCAGCAAGCCATACTCCATGGCGATCCCAGAACGGGAGTAACCATTATGCAGATGGATGCCGGCATGGATACGGGTGCAAAACTGATGTCAGTGGACTGTGCCATCGAAGCTCAGGATACTGCAGGGAATTTACACGACAAGCTTTCATTGCTTTCGATAGCCCCTTTGCTGGAAACATTGAATTTATTGGCAGAGGACAAGATAAATCCTGAAGCACAGAGCGCTGAAGGGGTGACCTATGCCGGAAAGATACAAAAAGAGCAGGCCCTTATCGATTGGCAGCTGGATGCCGATGTTATTGAGAGACAGATTAGAGCGTTTAATCCCTGGCCGATTAGCTATACCAGTACCGAAAACGGCGAGATGATCAAAATTTATCAGGCCAAAGTAGAAGCAGAAGTAAGTAATGCAGAACCGGGTACGGTTTTATCTGTAAGCAAGGAAGGGCTCTGTATAGCCACAGGCAGCGGTATTTTATCGATACAGCAGTTACAATTTGCGGGAGGAAAACCGCTTTCGATAACGGAATGGATGAATGCCGGCAAATACCACAGTCTGATTGGTCAGGTATTAAATGAAACCAAATGAACGTGCGCAGGCACTGAAGATTCTGATTGATCTGTTTGAAAAAAAAGTTTCATTAAATCAGTCGCTGCAATCCCCTGAGATAAGCCCCTTAACCAAGGCGATTTGTTTTGGTGTTTGCCGTTATCATTATCGATTGCAGCTGATTGCCAGGCAACTACTGAATAAAAAGCCCGAGGCACCAGAGATCTGGCTATTGATCCTCATGGGATTATTCCAGTTACAGTATCTGGACAAGCCGGAGTATGCGACTGTTCAGGAAACAGTTGCCTTGCTCGACCGGCTCAAAAAGAGTTGGGCAAAAGGTTTGATTAATGCGGTATTGCGGCGTTTCTGCCGCGAAAAAGAGGTAATTCTGGCATCGCTGGAAAATAACCCGGCCTATTCCAGTAATCATCCGCAATGGTTTATCAAGGCTTTGAAAAAAGATTGGCCCAATACCTATAAGAGCATTTTAACTGCCAACGACCAGCATCCCCCCCTCTACTTACGCACGAATCAGCTGAAAACATCCCGGGATGCTTATTTAGCGCAACTTGAGCAGGCAGGTATTGAGGCGGTCGCCACATCTCATTTACCGCATGGTATTCAAATTGATACCGCAGTAGATGTTCGCGAATTACCTGGTTATGCCGAGGGTTATTTTTCAGTGCAGGACGGCTCCGCGCAAGCGGCTGTTAAGTTATTGGCGCTTGAGCCGGGTCTTCGAGTGCTGGACGCCTGCTGCGCTCCTGGCGGAAAAACCAGTTATATTCTTGAGTCCCAGGCCGATTTACAGGAATGTGTCGCTGTTGATGTCGAGCAGAGACGTTTGCAGCGGGTGCAGGAAAATCTGGCACGATTACAACTTAAAGCGACGGTGTTGCAGGGAAATGTTCTCACGCCTTCGGATTGGTGGGATGGTCAATTGTTTGACCGCATTCTGCTCGATGCCCCTTGTTCGGCTACAGGCGTTATTCGCCGGCATCCTGATATCAAAATTATCAGGCAGGAGCAGGATATTGACCCTGTTGTTAGCTTGCAAAAGCAGTTGCTGCATGCAGTCTGGCCCTTGCTGAAAAAAGGAGGATTACTAGTCTATGCAACCTGTTCCATATTAAAGCGCGAAAATGAAGATCAAATCAAAGCGTTTCTACAAGAGCAGTCTGAATGCCGGGTTTTGCCGATTAATCCTCCCTGGGGAAGCGCCAATGAATACGGCTGGCAGATTTTACCGGGCCAGGAAAATTGTGATGGATTTTTTTATAGCGTTTTGTGTAAGGATTAAAAGACAATGTATTGGCCGATGATTCTTTTTTTATTTATTCTGGCTCTCCCGGGGATTTTTATTACTTTACCTCGTCTGATTTCGATGTTGTTACCGAATAACAGTCCAACGGTGCAGAAGAAAATGAGTCGTCTCGTCATTATTCAAACTCTGATTATGGTACTGTTAATGGCAGTGGCAGGCACCGTTTTATCCACTAAAACAGGATTAGGCGATCCGCTGTTGTCAGCCTTATTAAGCGGCAAAGAAATCTGGAGGCATATTCAGGATGCTTTATTGGCAACTGGGATTTTGACTCTTGTTGGCCTGGTGGGTTTTCTTCTGCTGTATTACGGGCTGGCTGCCAGAGGTCTTGAGCCGCCTACGCTGCTTGCTTTAAAAACGTTTCGGCAGAAAATTGGTCTTGATGGTTGTATTCTTTATGGTGGTGTGGTTGATGAAATTCTCGCCCGCTGGGGATTATTGAATGTCATTCTTTATTTCGCCATGTTATTTTCTGGCCAGAAGAGCGATGCGATGGTGTGGACTTGCATTGTCATCAGCGGCTTATTTTTTTCAATCAGCCAGCTTCCCGCTTATCTGGCCGCCGGATGCCGCGCCAGCCGCCAGTTTGTTTATATCATGCTATTGTTATCCCTGTGGCAAGCGCTGATTTTTGGCTACATTTTCTGGCAGTATGGTCTGCTGATTACGATAGTTGCACATATAATTTTTTATCTGGGATGGTATCTGTATGATAAAAACTAGTGCAGTCCTGTCTCAGGACACTGTCTATCGTCTTTTACCTATTGATTGTCTGCAAAGAGGACGTTATCAACCGCGCCTTGATTTTGATGAGCACTTATTGGCCGAGCTTGCGCAATCGATTGCAGCCCAGGGATTGATTGAACCGCTGGTGGTCCGGGAAATAGCCAGCAACTGCTATGAAATTATTGCCGGAGAACGACGCTGGCGTGCAGCCAGAATGGCTGGTTTAACCCAGATACCCTGCATGATTGGCCAATATTCCGATCAACAGGCTGCTGCCCTGACGCTGATCGAAAATATCCAGCGCCAGGAACTTAATCTGATTGAAGAGGCCAGCGGCTATCGTCGTTTATGCGATGAGTTCCATTTCCGCCAGGATGAAATCGCCATTTTGGTTGGAAAGTCTCGTAGTCATGTCACCAATATTATGCGGCTGCTTGGTTTAAGTTCAGAAGTGCAATTGTTGCTTCGAGAGGGGAAGTTGAGCTTTGGCCATGCTCGTTTACTGGTGGGCCTGCCGCCGGCTCAGCAGTTGCTTTTAGCCAGACAAATGATAGAGCAGGACTGGTCGGTCAGACAGAGCGAGCAGGAAATAAAAAAATTTAAAACGCAGCAGGAAGAAGTTTCCGCTTCATTTAAAGACCGTGATGTCTTACAGCTTGAGATGAAACTATCGGAACAGGTGGGGGCGC
This sequence comes from Legionella genomosp. 1, assembly GCF_900640215.1. Classification (NCBI taxonomy): domain Bacteria; kingdom Pseudomonadati; phylum Pseudomonadota; class Gammaproteobacteria; order Legionellales; family Legionellaceae; genus Legionella; species Legionella genomosp. 1. The sequence goes on along the minus strand of NZ_CAAAJH010000004.1, from coordinate 239,069 downwards.
CTGTCGAAATAATCAGCGAGAAAGGAAAGGGCGGCTGGTTAAAGGTAAAATTTTTCAATAATGATACGCTTGCAGGTCTTCTTGACCGCATGGGCTTGCGGTATGATTAGCAACATTTTTCTGATTTTATAATCACATCACTAAGGAACCTCATCGATGAAAAGGATCTTGTCGTGCGCATTGCTTAGCCTGATCATTACGGATCTCTGCCATGCCACCATCAAAGGCGGGGCTGACCGGCTGATTAATCAGGTCGATCCGGCAACTAATATCGGCATAGAAGTTATTGATTTAAACACAGGAACAACCCTTTACCGCCGAAACCAGGATCAGCCGTTTGTGCCAGCCAGTAACATGAAGCTATTTTCCGATGCGGCGGCTCTGATGGTGCTCGGCCCTGATTACCGCTTCATCAATACCTTAAGTACCAATGCTTCCCAGTTACAGAACGGGGTTCTCAAAGGTTCTCTGTATCTGAAGTTGTCTGGTGATCCTTCGTTTAGCCGCGAGCGCCTGGCCAATTTGCTTGCAGTATTAAAAAACTGGCATATTAACCATATTCAGGGCAATGTGATTATCGATAGCAGCCATGCGGTAGTTAATCCTTACGCTCCTGGCTGGATGACCAGCGATTTAGCCTATAGCTATGGCGCTCCCTTAGGCCCGACCATGATCGATGCCAATCGCATGGTAGCAACCGTCAATCCTGGCGGGAGACCAGGAGAGCCGGCTGTTGTGGAAGTGGATGATGATAGCGGAAGCATTATAGTTAACAATGAAGTGAAAACAAAAGAAAAATCAGCGCGTTGCGGTGTTTCTTTTGTGATGGATCAGGAAAATCATTTAAATGTGAGAGGTTGTATTGGTGTCGGTCAGTGGGCAATCCAGCAAAAAATGGCGATCCGCAATCCTTTAGCCTATGCGAAAGGTCTGGTTCGTCAGCAATTATCTAAAGAGAATATCATTCTGGATGGCAATGTCCTTCTTGGTGGTACACCAAGCGGCGCGATGTTACTGGCCACAGACTCCTCCAAGCCCATTGCGCAACTTATGGCTGATACATTGAAACCTTCGGATAATTTGTATGCGGACAGTCTGTTTCTGCATGCGGCGCATAAATTACATGGTTCTCCGCAAAATTGGCCTGAAGCACAGCAGACTGTTAAAAAATTCTTACAGGATCAAACCGGTATTCCCTTGCAGCAAGCAATTCTGACCGATGGTTCGGGCTTATCGCGTAATGATTTGTTAACTGCAGGTCAAACCGTAAATCTGCTTCGTTTTCTATATGAACGATTCCCTCTGGCCTATGAATATATTGCCGCGTTACCTGTGTCCGGGCGTGACGGTACATTGCAACGGCGATTTAAACGGCCTGAGCAGCAGGATATGGTGCGGGCAAAAACGGGCACCATGACCGGTATTGTGAGTTTGTCGGGTTATCTGTACACCGCGAATGGCCATACGCTGGCATTTGCGATGTATATTAATAACCGCCCGGGCACCAGTCCTTCCATTTCTGGAAAATACCGCTATCTGATTGACGCTTTGTGTACCTATTTTTTACAGCAAAAGCCTGGAAACAATTCCTGGTCACGGATGTTTGCTTCAAAAAATAGAATCAAGTATCAGATGAATCCAACTCAGGCTGAACAGCAACGCGGCAAACAAGCGCGCTGGCGTCGTCTGGAGACAGTGGTTAAACAGGCTGTGAATGGGCAGGCGGTGACTGTAATTTATCGCGGCAATGAACTATTGCTGAAAGACACCCAGGCTGATCCCGGCAGAGTACTGAATGCCTTACTGGCTTTGAAGAAAAAATATCCCTTTGCAATTGCCGTGTCTTCAAAGACATCCATAGGAGGAAACCTGTTATGGATGGACACGGCCAGTCTGCCTGGTGATTCACAACGGGTATGGATGATCCGAGAAGCGGTTAGCTAGGATATGAGGGGCTGAGCTTTAACTGCTCAGTCCCTACGCAAAAAACTGTCTTTGCGAGCGGTAGCGAGGCAATCCAGCTTCTTGCTTTGTTCAAACTCTGATCTGGATTGCTTCACTTCGTTCGCAATGACGACAGGTTAGTTGCTTGATTCTATTCATGCAACAACGCCACGCGGAAATGACAACTCGAATATATCATTTAACAGAAAAATTAAAATAAGTCTTTGGAAAGGGTTCATTTTTTAAAGTAAAATGCCACCATTCTTTGGCATAGGGTTTAAACCCGCCCCTGATCATCAGTGTTCTAAGCAATAAACGATTTTTCTTCTGCTCAGCGCTAAGCTCTTTATAAAAAACATGAGCACTGGGATCCAGACAATCAAAACGTGTTCCGGTATTAATACTGTTATCATCCTGATAATTACGTGACTTTCCGAAACAAGCGGTGCCTGGTCGAGCGGTTCTTTTGTTAGGTGATGACAGAGACACCAGGGTTAAATCAACGGTACTGCCTCGACTGTGGCCTGAAGAAAGCGCGATATAACCTTTCTCGAAAAGCTCGGATTTTTCCACTCTGGGATAGTAATAAGGTTTCTCGCTATTCTCTTTTATATTTTGGCTCCAGTTATAAAAAGCTTTAACCGCTTTCGTAGGCCGATAGCAATCATATACTTTTAGCGTATAACCCAAATGTTTCGCCTGTGCTTCTATTTTTGCCAGGTTATTCGCCGCTTGCCGAGTCAGAATACAGCGCCCGCTCAAATAACCTGGCACCACTTTTCCCGTAAAGTTATAGGCGTTGGCATAACGGAGCTCCTCGATAATATCCGGAGCTGAATCCTGCAAATACACAAAATCTGAGGGCAGAGCGAAACAGGGGAAATTGACCAGAAAGAGGAGTAATCCTTTAAAACGACACATAAGTATTCCTATGGGGGTTAGTTCTTGGTTAAAAACAGCCAAAATAAATGTAACAAAAGTGTAAATTAAATGCATGCTGTCTAAATAATAATATTTCCTTAAGTGAAATTCTATAATTTGAGTAGAACCAGATTTTTTGGAGTAGCTAATGTCTTTAGCTGAGGATATTAAAAAATACATCGATAGCAAAGATGATGTGGTAGCGTATAACAAAATTAAGAAAGAATTTTTTTCCGATGTTCTTGTGCAGCTCAAAAGCGGCAAGTTGTCCGCAGAATATCTGAGTAGAAAAATTTCTGAATTGTCTAAAGAGGAACGGGATGCGCTTTTTTATAAACGTTCGCGCGGAAAGCCCTCCATTTCCAGTAAAGCCGCTCAGTTAATCTCGGATATTTATGTTTATTATCTGGGTATTCCAATTCGCGACCTCTCCCTCGCCGTGCTTGTCGCAGAAGGCCTTAGCGATACTAATTTTAACAGGATTTGCCAGCACCCTTATGACGCATGGTTAAAATCACCATCTCGACTTTCCCGCCAGGTCTGGTTGCAGCGCCAGCTTTTAAGCGATTTGAAGCTTAGAATTCCTGAGGTGGTCAATACAGAGATACTGGAAACTGGATTAAAAAATGGCCTGGATGATGGCACTGTCCGCTTAGGCGATAGTTTCCTGACTGTGATAAAGCGTGCCCCCCGATTTCTGACTGTTTTAATCAATAAGCTATATAAACAGTATCAAGGCGAAGAAAGAGAACAGGAGTTCACTGAATCTTTAACAAACGAAATACTTCCTTTTCTTGATGAGCAGGACGAAGAGCATGCAGAGCGTAATCAGCAATTACTTATTTCGTTGGTTCAGACCGATGTTCCTATCCTGACTGCTCTGACTAAAGCACGGCCAAGATTCTTCCTCTCACTGAATCAGTCTGCGCAAAAAGATGTACTCAATGCGCTAAGTTTTGAAGAAACCACCGCCTTAGAAGCCAGTTTAACTGATTATTTGAAAAAGGTTGATCCGGTAATGGCTGCTCACGGGCTGGAAGAAATTTCCAACTTTTTGGCTGGAGAAAAAGGCTCACAGGAACAAAGCGGCTCGGATTCTATTTTAATCAGTTTGCGAGATCACATTAAAATTCGTCAGGGAGAGAAAGCGGCTTCATTTGTCCACTCTGCTCAGGCACGAAAGGCCTTGTTAGCCATTCGAACCTATTTGCAACAAAACCCGGATGATTATAAAAGCCATGTTTTTTCCGAATTGGCCTCCCGAATCAGGAATGAAAGGGACATCAGTGTGGAAATGCTTAAGGATATCCTGGCATCAGCTGATTTACCCAGGTTATTTGCCAAATGGTCAGGTCCCACCCGCTCCCGGGCTGCGGGCTTAATGACGCAATTATTTAACATCGCCAGCCTGGGGGAGAACCTGGCTCCTGCTGAGCAACAACGGATGGTAACCGATGGTGAGCTGCCGTTAGTGTTAGATAAAGAGGATAAACTGGACAGAGTAATCAACAATCATATTGAACAATCCCTGATGGACCCGATAAAAGCCCGCGGCTCTTTGCTAGGCCGCACTGTTGAAAGTGAATTGAGTGTTTACAAAACAATGGCTAATCTTGGTCAGTATAATCTTGGAAAAAACAGCCAGCGTGCAGAAGCGATTTATCAGCAGTTTTTAATCAATAAAGGAATAGCAATCGCTGAGAGACAAGAGCTGCCTGTTTTTGATACGCAAGGACATGTGTTACTGGAAGTCCATCTCACTCAGGAAGATATGGATGAGATAATTAGCCAAATCACTGAAGGCAATGATACCAATGGCAGTCTCGAAAAACTGGCGGCAGCGATGGGGGTTGAACGCATTACGGAAACCACCTTCTGCAATCTCGATGTCAGTTTTCATCCACGCCTGCGCAGACAGTTTTTAGCCTATGTTGAAGCGTCCGCAGGTCAGGCAGTGCATCCATCCGTGATTATTCATGAGTCCTACAAACCCTTACCTGAGGAAAAAAGCATCACTTCACATCTTGAAGAGTTATTTGAAAAGGGTGAGCAGGGAAGCATTATTCCGCTTCAGGAAGAAATGACTATGCATGCTTCCCTTGCTTTAAGGGCAATTGAGCGTCTTCTTATTCAGAAAGATTTATTAAACGCCAATGAGTCCATATTCTCAACTGAAGAAAAGCAGCAACTGTTTGAGCAAATCAATAAGAAAGTAATGCTTCGCTATCATGCGGCTCTAAGGGATAGTATTGCCAGAAAGGGTTCATTGGTGGTAGCTGAGTTAAATAAAGAGCTGGATGGCACAAGAAAGAAATTGTCCTCTGAAGTGCGAGAGTTACTGCGTGACGCTATGAGGGAGAAGTTAAGTCATGCTGATAATCTGGAGGACTATCAGGCGGCTATAAAAGAATTAAAGAAAGATCATTTTACCAGTACCACAGGTTCTGCTATGGACTATTTACATACAGATGCCAGCAATCAACTGGTGATGCGAGTTAGCGCAACGGAAGAGACAGCGCACAATAAACAGAAAGGGGCTAACCGCCAGGCATTCCGAGCGATTGCACGTAACCGCTATAATCCACAGGAAGAAACTGTTGCAGCTTTCAAACATCAGGCTGTAGATGCACGAGTGCCCTCGATAGCAGTGCTGGGTGCGACCGATGCAATTCGAGATGTGGCTGATAAACTGGCCGTTGATGTGACTCGATTACACAATAAAAACCCAGGTTACCGCTCACCGGTTGTTTATAATCTGCTGACTTCTTTGTATACGCGCATTGGTGATAATGGGCCGGGAGCCAATCAGCAGCGGGAAAGTGCCAGATTAATTCTGCAGGGAGCGCATTTATATAATAAGGAACAATTGAGCGCATCCAGACTCGATTCTCTCGTCTATGTGCAGAATATTCCGGTTAATCAGCATACTCTCAAACTGGATCCTTCGGCATTTGATGATGTGACCAGAGAAGCTACCTTAATGACTCAAATGGCAATGATCTCAAGTTTAATGCATTATCGTGCCTATTTGCCGCCCTCATTGAGTGAGAGTCTGGCCAAGGCTCATGAACGCTTACAAGGCAATTACTTCAATTATCTAAATACAGAAATGGCGGAGTGTCCGTTTTATAAGGATTCCTCGTCTGGAAAAGAGAGTCTCGGTTATTTTGAAATGATGCGAGGTGAATGGAAAAACGCAGTAATCCAGCCCTGCGATAATGATCTTCATGTGCTGGTAGCTCAGGTACTGCTTAAAGCGCTGGCTAATGGCGATTATCGTAATGAGCAGTTCGGTATGCTGATGCAATCGCTGTCTATCTTTATTGAGCCGACCTCAATGGCGGGCTGTAAAAGTGCGAATGAGCGATACCAGGCGGTTGCCGGGCGGGTGGCATTATTATGGAGTATGGCGGAGCCTGTTGAGCATTCCAGTAAACCAAAGGAAGAATTGCTTGCCAGTCTAAAAGCTTATGTTAATGAAGCGGTCCCGATGAAAGAAGTGCAGAAACAGCTGGATATTGCCTACAATTGCTCCATACCGTATGGCGGCGCCTGTTATCATAGCCATGCTGATCAGGGAGGCCCTTCCAAATTGGAAAAAACAGATCATCAGGGTGGAAAACTAGGCTTTTTTGATTTCAATACCAATATTGCCGAAAGCGGCTATGTCGATCGCCTGGTGCAAAAAAATGCCTCGTCAATGCAAGCACACAAAGTGGCAAAAGTTATGGTGGAAGAGTTTAGCAATGATTTTGCCAGTTACACTGCAGCCAGAGATCAGGAGCTTCATTTACTATAATAAGCGACTCAACAGCGTAGGTCGGGCGTTTCGCTCATAGCCGTGAGGCTAAGAAGTATTGTTATCCCCTCTCCACCGCGCGCAGCGTGGGGGGAGAGGGTAGGGTGAGGGGGGTTAAAAAATTTATCACGTTAGTGATTCCATTTTATTGTGGCAATAAACCATAACCACAGAAATATGATTAATGAATCGCTACGCGACCTTGTTTATAGCCCCCTCTCCCTAACCCTCTCCCCCGCTGCGCGCGGTGGAGAGGGGATCAGATATTCTAAGCCTGACGGCTATGGGCGAAGCGCCCGACATTTCCTTGATTCGGGCAAAGATCCAACCTGTTTGAGAATGTCGAAACGCTGCTTCATCGGTTAAAGCGTTTCTCTTTGGGTAATTTATCAGGCTTTGTGCCCTGCAAATTGGAAGGCGGTTCTTTATTGACCGCTTTGTCTTTCCTCTCTACCGCCTGCGGTTGTGGGCTAGATGTGTGACGAGTCATAAAAACCTCCCTAAAAATATTGCACCGTTGTTGTAGTGACATCCACTGGCTCCTCATCCACAAATGCGGAGGTATAGCAAGGTGGCGTGGCAAGGACCTGACGGTATTCAATGACTTCTCGATTCGTGTTACAGCAGGCTGCCAGAAGAAGAATTGTAGGAAGCAGGGCTATCCATCGCATGATTGGCCTCTTGTCTTTGTTATTGATTTAATTGTAGTTTACTTGTTTAATCTTTGCCAATTAATGACAAATTACACACATAAGCTTATCCTCACAAAACTATGGAAAGGATTTGTTTTGTACTAATATAATAATATTTATACAAAAAATGTAACAAATCATGCCTATTGATGATTTTCCTTTTTCTGAAGCTCCTAATGCCGCCCTTATCCGGTTAACCAATAAATTTGGCTACAAGAGCGAGGAAGAGTTTGAAAAAGAAGACATCGGCTTTGATGAAAAAATAAGAAGACTAAGGGCGGCATTAGTATACGAAGAAATGAGTCATTTAAAACAGCAAATAGAAGCTCAAGGCATTGAAGTATATGCAGTTGATGAAGACACTTATATTGAGAATAATAAAACGTATTATTATCCTTATCAGGTCTTCCTTACCGATACAGGCCACTATTACTCCAGCAAGGAAGCGCTATTTTTTATTCCGGGTTATTTCAGAAAAGATTCAAGACAGGGTGAGGAAAAGACGCCTATAAAACAAGCCGAGAAGCTGGGTGCAAGGATTCAGCCGCTTTCACCGTCAGATGAGCAGGGGATTTATTTCGAGGGCGGGGATTTTCTTAAAGCGCCCGATCGTGCTTTGTATTTTTTAGGCTATGGACAAAGGACTGAAAAGAAAGCATATGCCGTAATCAGCCAAATAATAGATGAACAGGTCATTCCCATCCAATTATTACGCAAAGAATTTTTTCATCTGGACTGCTGCCTGACCCCTTTGCCCAATGATGTGCTTTTACTTTACGAAGGTGAATATATCAGAGATAAACAGGCGCGTTTACTGAAAAATAAACAGGGTTTGCCATTATTGATAAAACACACACAAACTATCAGTGATTACCATCGTGCATATCTGCGCAAGCTCTACGATCCTGAGAAAATTATTCTGTTAAGCACTCCTGAGGCAATTGCCTATGGAGCGAATGGACTTATTCTTAAAAGTAATGCTGATTCTCGGTATAAAATGTTTGTAAATGGCAGCGCTGGTGCAACAGAAAGAGAGAGTGAGTTTGCTGTTTATGATCACTTTTTTTCCCTCAGTGAAAAGACCAGGGATGCTATTTTAAGTTTGACTGAAAACAGAATGGACATTATTGAAGTTCCGTACAGCAGTTTGCATTATGCCTTTGGATCGGTGCATTGCACGATTGAAGAATTCTATCAGACTAAATCCTGAAAAGATGGCTTCGTCTTCATCAGGGATGATAGTCTTTAGGTGTTTTGCCATTCAAAAAATAAAGAAATGCCAATAGTTGTGCGACAGCGACATAAAGCTTTGGCGGTATTTCACTATCCAGTTGCACCTGTGCAAGCAAGGCAGTCAATTCCTTATTTTCCTGGAGAGGAATGCCATGCTGTTTTGCCACCTGAATAATTCGCTCGGCAATTTCGCCTTCCCCCTTGGCGGTTACACGTGGTGCTTTTTTCCCGTCATAATGCAGAGCAACTGCTTGCCTGTTCTTTTTAATCATACTTTAATATCCAATAATTTAAGATTGGCCGTATCCAGCTGATTTTCTTCAAGTCCTTGGCGCAAATGCCAACTGCGTAAGTTTAATCCGGCTTCTTTCAATAATTCACTAAAGTCCGCTGCATTTTCCTGCAGTATCTCCAGTGTAGAGGCGATTTCGCTGTTTAACTGGACATCCAGAGCATCTCCCTGCAAAGTTAATTTAGCTTGTATGGCACCTAAATGTTCCAAATTGACTGCAAAGCGAATAGACCAGTTACTTTCCTGGGCATTCCGTTCAGGTTCTTCTTTAATTAAAAGCGGGATAATATCGGCTTGCTGGCTAGTATTGACGGGCAAATCAACCATTACACTGTAAGGGATGTTGTTGGTGTGGAGTAAGTGAGTGAGCTGGCCCGCCGTAATTCGTGCCAGTACGTGTTCCAGGTGGTCACGCACCAGCGGCAGCAATTCATCAATGGCTAAATCGGCCATCGGAGAAGGTCTGGCATAGGGCTGCGGCAAAACACCAGGCAGAGGCAGATTTTCTTTTTGAACCGAGTGATCGCCGGCTATTGTGATAACGCTGCTGTTATCAGGATAATTTTTCTGAATGGCCGCCAGCAATTGCAGGCATTGGCCTTTAAAGTCATTTCCCAGATTCGATTGCTTATTAAAATTAAGCAGGGAAGCTTCCAGAAAATAACCGCTTTGTACCAAGGCCTGCTGAAATTTCTGCGGCAGATCGTTTAAGGGAACGATACTTTGCAGCAATTGCTGTGCTTGCGTTCTAAGTGGTTCAGGAAGATTTTCCTGATTCTGCATAACGCTAAGCAGGGGCATTAACTGGGTGGCTGGCAGTTGCCGCGGCAAGTAATGTAATAAGGCCTGATTTAAGGTGTTTAAGGGAACAGGGTCTTTAATGACTTGTAAAACGGTAGATTCCCCTGTTTTAGCGACTTTGATCTCCAGTAATTCGCCTGGTGTAAAATGATGAGAAGTTTTGGCATTGATGTTCTGCCCATTGATATTGATGCTGACTTCATTCGCATTTTGAAAGTTCACGACGGCTCTTAAAAGCTGCCCGATATAAAGCTCCTGACTTCTGCCAAGACGAGGTTCGCTGGAAACAGGATTTAAACGCAGGTTTTGGGCAATAACCAATTCCGTGGCCATCTTGTTCTTCCTTAGGGCCGCAGGCACTCACTCCAAGGATCACTGCCATTGAGTTAAGGAATTTTGTCCTTCCCGCAAAGGCGGGAATCCATTCCTCAACTGCCATTGTAGCTAGCCCAGAGATGGATCCCCGCCTTCGCGTGGAAGACATTAAATATACAACTAAGCTTAACTAAATGATAGTAACCCCCAAGGATAAGCCCTGCACATTTACTGCAATTCTTATAAGAGTATACACTTTTTATAACGCAAGATCTGGCTATTACCGCTTTTTTCACGTAGCTTATACGCAGATTTTCATTGAGCATGCTTGATGGTTCATGAAAGGATTGGAACTAATTGACAGGGTGTGATGATGCTGGATAGAGCAAGTGTAGTGGATGAGCAGTTCCTTAAAAAAATAAAGGCTGCTGATTTCCCGGCGGCGTTAAGTAATACGCAACCTGGGCAGGCTGGACTCGATAAAAAACTGGCCATTGAGTTATTTGATTCGCAGATTAAATCGCGCCTGCTTGATTTAATCGCCCGCCAACTGAAAGAAAAAGGTTTATCTTTTTATACGATTGGCAGTAGCGGCCATGAAGGTAATGCCGTTTTCGGACAAGTCTTTCGTTCTGCTGATATGGCATTTCTTCATTACAGAAGCGGAGGGTTTTATCTTCAGCGGGCTAAACAGGTCGCAGGCTGTGACGGGGTTCGCGATATCCTGCTCTCTCTGGTGGCGGCTGCAGAAGAGCCGATTGCCGGAGGCCGGCATAAGGTGTTTGGCAGCGTGCCTTTATCTATTCCCCCGCAAACCTCAACAATCGCCTCACACTTGCCCAAAGCGCTGGGCGCGGCAATTTCCATCACTCGTGCCAGAGAGCTGGGCATTGAATCGCGCCTACCGGCTGACTCCATTGTCCTTTGCTCATTTGGAGACGCATCTACCAATCACGCGTCTTCACAAACCACCTTAAACGCCTGCTCCTGGATTGCCAGTCAGGGTTATCCGCTCCCCCTGGTTTTTATTTGTGAAGATAATGGAATTGGTATTTCCGTGCCCACGCCCAATCATTGGATTGGATCCTCTATTAAAAACCGCCCGGCAATTCATTATCTGAGTTGTGATGGATTGAATATAGCGGATACCTTTCTGAAGGCGCAGGAAGCTCAACAAATAGCAAGGCAGAAAAAGCAGCCGGTTTTCCTGCATATGAAATGCGTACGCCTCTTGGGCCATGCGGGTTCCGATATTGAGTCGCAATATCACAGTCAGGCTGAGATTGAACGGATAGAAGCCAATGATCCCCTGCTTCATACTGCAAGAATATTACATGAACAGGACTGGATGAGCCTGGAATCAATGGCTGAGTTATACCTTGATAACAAGTCGCTGATTGAAGCGAAGGCAATGGAAGCTGTTCGTTTGCCGCGCATGAGCAGCGCCGCTGAAGTCATGTCCTCGATTATCCCCAAGCCCACATCAGCTACTCCTTATCCCGTGCCAGACGATGCTGCCCGAATCAAAGCGTTTGGCAGTGCTTATAACCAGCTGAGTCTAAAACGAAATCTTTGCCAGAATATCAATTTCGCTTTAACTGATCTTATGGCTCAATACCCTAATATGCTGGTTTTTGGCGAGGACGTGGGTAAAAAGGGCGGTGTATACCGGGTGACTGCTGATTTGCAGGCAAGATTTGGTCAGCGCCGTGTGTTTGACTCCATTCTGGATGAGACGACAATTCTTGGAACAGCGATTGGTTTATCCCATAATGGCTTTATTCCGGTTCCGGAAATCCAGTTTTTAGCCTATTTACATAACGCGGAAGATCAGTTGCGCGGAGAGGCATCAACCTTGTCGTTCTTTTCCAATGGTCAATATTGTAACCCGATGGTCATACGTATTGCCGGTTTAGCCTATCAGAAAGGCTTTGGCGGTCATTTTCATAATGACAACTCGATTGCTGTACTTCGGGATTTACCCGGTGTGATTGTGGCCTGCCCTTCAAATGGCCCTGATGCTGCTAAAATGTTAAGAACCTGCATAAAACTGGCACATGAACAAGGCCGTGTTGTGGTGTTCCTTGAGCCTATTGCTCTGTACATGACTAAAGATCTGCATGAAAATGGCGATAATGGCTGGCTGTTTGAGTATCCGCCTGCTCATGAAACCATTGAGGCGGGAGAGGTTGGTGTATTCGGTGAGGGGGATACAGTGATTCTTAGCTATGCCAATGGCTACTACTTATCACGCCAAGCCGCCAAAATTTTACGCGATCAATACCAACTCAAAGTGAAGATCGTCGATTTACGCTGGTTAAGCCCTTTGCCTGCACAAGCCATTTTACGCGAAGTAGCAAAGGCAAAGCGTGTTCTGATTGTCGATGAGGGACGGCGCAGTGCCTCCATTAGCGAAGGATTAACCACCTTGCTTGCGGAAGAAGCCTCATCACGTTTGAAAATAAAACGCATTACGGGTGAAGATTGCTTCATCCCATTAGGAACTGCATGGCAATACCTATTGCCCAGCAAAGAATCCATTGTTGAAGCGGTTCTTGATTTGAATTCAGTGAAAAGGGAGAAGGAAAGTGGACGACTTGCTGTTTCTTGAAGAACAATTACAAGATGATGAACGAATGATTCGGGACAGTGTCGCCCGTTTTGTAAACCATGATGTAATACCCTTGATGGCGGAGGCCTTTGAGCACGGTGAATTTCCGCGTCAACTCATTAAGCAATCAGCGGAATTGGGCTTACTCGGTTTAACCTTGCCTGCAGAATACGGCGGGGCAGAGGCATCCTATGTCTCCTATGGTTTGGTATGTCAGGAGCTCGAAAAAGGGGATAGCGGTTTACGAAGCTTCGTTTCTGTCCAAAGCTCTTTATGTATGTATCCTATTTTTCGCTATGGCTCAGAAGAGCAAAGGCTGCGTTATTTACCCGGCATGGCCAGAGGGGAAATCATTGGCTGTTTTGGGCTGACTGAGCCAGACTCAGGATCTGATCCTGCCAGTATGCGTACCTACGCTAAAAAAGTAGAGGGCGGCTGGCGTTTAAATGGTTCTAAAATGTGGATTACCAATGCGCCTATTGCCGACATCGCTATTGTCTGGGCTAAAACCGAAGAAGGGATCCGCGGCTTTATTGTTGACGCAAAATCCAAGGGTTTTTCAGCACCGGAAGTAAAACATAAAATGTCGTTGCGCGCTTCTCTGACAGGCGAGCTGGTATTTGAAGACGTCTTTGTGCCGGATGAAAATTATCTGCCGGGCAGCACTAAAGGTCTTGGCGCTCCACTAAGCTGTTTAAGCCAGGCGCGGTACGGCATCGCATGGGGAGCAATGGGCGCTGCAATGGCCTGCTTCGATGCGACCCGGGATTATCTGCTCGAACGCAAACAATTTGCCAAACCATTGGCTTCATTTCAATTGGTTCAGAAAGACCTGGCGGATATGTATACCGAGATCATTAAAGCCCAATGCCTTAATTTGCAAATTGGCCGCTTAAAAGATCAGCATCGCGAAACACCGGTGATGATTTCTCTCGCCAAAGGCAATGCCTGCCGGGAAGCGATAAAAATCGCCCGCTCCTGCCGTAATCTCTTGGGAGCCAATGGTATCAGTCTTGAATATCCAGTGATTCGTCATATGCTCAATCTTGAGTCCGTCTTTACCTACGAAGGAACAGATAACGTGCATACTCTTGTTTTGGGGCGCCATATTACCGGTATTAATGCCTTTGGCTGATATCGCTGCCTGCCGCGGCTTTGTCCGCGGCATCTTTAACCGAGTTTCCTGCTTTAATAAAAATTTTCAGAGTAAATTGTATTTCTGTAGACCAAATCCGGTCTTATATTGTATAATTAAATAAATAATTGTACAGGCGAAGACTCATGGGCATTCTAAAAACGCGTCCTATTCTTACTCGTGAATATACCAGCAAGTCAAAAGACGATAAGGATGATGAGAAGTCTCTTGCCAGGAAAAAGGCAAAAGACATAAAACTGGGTGAAAAGCCTGATACTTGCCTGAATCCTCTGCAACTTCTAACTCCTGAGTCCGTAAAAGAATCCCTGAAAATCGGCACCAATGAACTCATGCAACAGTCCTGTGTGGGCGATGGAATGGTTAATATGCTAGGTAACGGAGTTCCAGGTTATTACACCACTGGGGTAGATGCCGGTATTGATGAAACCGCAGAGCAGTTTGATGAGACCAATAATCTGAATAACAGCATGTAATCATATGGCCAAATAATGGACTATCCTTTAGCTAGGGATAATAAAAGGTTCAATAATGATTAATAAATTAACAAGATTCTTATTAATCAGTGCATTTTTTCCAACAAGCGTTTTAGCGCATCCTCTGGAAGCTACGGCAAAACCGCCGTTTAGCCCCTATGCCGATATGACTATCAACACCTACTGGGATCCTTCCTATCAGTCAATAGAACCAATGGACTTAAGCAAGATTGCAAAGGAGCAGGATTTAAAATCATTTCGTTTAGCATTCATCACCGATTCAGGGCACTGCCAGCCTGCCTGGGGCGGCCATGCCGCCTATCTTGTTTCGGAGAAGTGGGGCCAGCATTTAACTGACAAATTAATGAAGAATAATGTGGAGGTGACTATTTCATTTGGCGGCGCCTCCGGCACTGATTTATCCATGAACTGTAACGTTGAGCAGTTGAAATTAATTTTAAGCAAAGTCAGGGAGATTTATAATGCAAAAGCTCTGGACTTTGACATAGAAAACAATACAGCGGATGTGCCTACCCTGATTCAGGCATTACAGATTTTTCAGCAGCAAAATCCAGAAGTCACCATCAGTTTTACACTGCCCATCTTGCCAGAAGGGCTAACCAGTCAGGGAAAAGAACTGATTGAAATGGCAAAAGCGACGGAGCTGGTTTTTAACGTCAATATCATGGCTATGGATTATGGCCCAGCCTACACAGGCGATATGGGCGATTACGCAATCGAATCCGCAAACTCTCTCCGAGATGAATTGCGCATTCTCTATCCCAAAAAAACAGAATCCGAACTCTGGTCCATGATTGAAATAACCCCAATGATTGGCGTGAACGACATCAATTCAGAGCAATTTACTCTGGAAAATGCCAGAAAACTCCGTGAATTTGCAATAAGCAAAAACATCGGAACCTTATCCATGTGGTCCATCGCCAGAGACCGCCCCTGCCCGGATAAATGGGCAAGCCCCGTCTGCAGCGGCAACAACCTGCAAAAACAAGCCTACGAATTTACCCAGCAACTCCAAAAGTGATCTTGTCATTTCCAAAAGATCAGAGTATTATTCGCTATCTCGGGGCGTAGCGCAGCCTGGTAGCGTACTAGCATGGGGTGCTAGTGGTCGAAGGTTCAAATCCTTCCGTCCCGACCATCAAATCCCCTTTAAAATCAGTAGGTTGCATCATATTAGTTAAACCCATTAAAAATAAAAATTCTGCTAGGTGTGCTTCTGGGTGTACTTTACAATAACAACATTAAAAGAACATGGAACGTTTATGTTAGAAATGATTCAACAAATTTTCGTTGCGTTAATTAGCGTTGTATTTGCCAAGTGGCTAGACAAAATGTTGGATGGACAAAAATCTAGTCAACATCTATTAAAGATTAGTTCAGAAATTAATATTCTTAATCCACATAAACAATCACTCGGAGAGCAGATTAATGAGAGAGTATTTTTGTCTAACTGGACATATTATTTTGTTACTATGATATTGCTTTATTGTATTTTAGCTTTAGGTTGTATATTAGTTTTTTACTATTCAAAGTTTATTAATCACCCGATCCAAGATAATTTTATGTCTCAGCTTGCTTTAGAATATGTTCGAGGACGAATAACCCTAATTTCAGTAACAGTTACCTTTTTTCTTTATCCAATCGTTAATTTTGTTTCCTCAAGAATATTCAAATTAGTGATAAAAATTCTGAAAATTAAGAGTCTTAGCTTTTCGAGAGCAGAGGTTCAGCAAATTCGAATGGGAACGACTATGGCCCTTTCAATTGGGTTATCAATAGCTTTAATGTATTGTATTTACTAAAAATAATAATAGACAATGAACGCAAATTTCATATTGATCAATGGATTCTGATTTATCCAAGATAGGTTTTAGTAATATTCAAGCGAGAATGCCCAAGTTCACGACTAATAATTGATCTCGCTCGCCTATCAATTTTCTTCTTTTCAGAGTTGAGTTCTTTGGTAGGTTTTTCACCAGCTATTGGACAGGTTAATCCAACCTTTAAAAAATCAAATTCTTTAGTCAATTCCGTGTATCGACGTTGAGCATAAGCGTGACGTAAACCATGCAATTTACAGACGCCTATTAATTTAGCTTGTTGTTGATAATGACCTAAATGCTGCTTATAGGTTCTTTCCGTAGGAATTAGGGACTCACCACGTCTTATCTGTTGCCAGACTTTTGATAGCCATTTCATTTGGTCTTCATTGGTAATTTTAAGCAATCGACCGATACCGCCTTTTGTCCAACTGGGGTTTGATATGCAAACAATCGCCATGCCATGCTTCACTGACTATAAGTTTCATGAATTCTTCCCTACGTAAACCAAAAAGTAATTGTGCTTCAAGTGATAGGCGAATATGTGGATCGGTACATAAGTTTAAATCGATATGGTTTTGTTTTGGGTAGGAATATAAGTGCGTTTAGAAATAAGCGAGTTTACGCAATTTGGACATATAATTCTTGATAATTACTGAACTCTTGCCTTGCTTTTTCCAATGCTCGACCAGTACATAAATATGCTTGGGCTTTAAACCATTTAAATGGCCAACTTTAAAACCTGATTCATGTAAATCTTTCATGCAGCCGTTAATCATATGCTTCATATCTGCTTTACTAGCATAGGAGTAACCCTGCATTTGCTTACTTAGTTGATGTACTGAATAAAGTGCACTGCGTAGCTTATTGCTCATTGAGATAACTCCAAAGTGTGGTGCGGAATTTCAGGCCCATTTCATCCATGATGAGTAAGGACAAACGGTAAGTGGATATTTGAGATGATAATTGTGATCTTAATTGCTGGGCATAAAGATAACGCCAGCATCTCTTTCCAGGGAGCCTTAAGGACTTCATGACCTTTTGCCAGCTAAAACAGATGGCTCTATAACCATAAGTTGTAATAAGACACCCGTTCCCTTGGGTTAATAGATTAAAATCCTGTATAAGCTTTATTTGAGCTTCGGAGCGAAATAGGAATCTTCATATCCTTGCTATTAAAAGTGATTTCTCGAGTCAGTAATAATTAATGTTCTTGAACATGCACTCGAGGCAAAATGCGCATGGCTTCGCTCTAGGTCAAACTAAAATGAAGTTGGAAACCTAAAAGGATTTTGGCAACATGGTCATTGATATTCTCTACTATATCAGCAGAGAATTTTCGAGTTTTCTTCTTAGTTTTCTTTGTTTGTAAACCAAGGCTGAGATTATCGATATTTTCAGCAGTATGACCCACATGGTTTAGAAATTTCGGATGATGGTCATGTAATTCATAAGGGTCGAAGGTTTAACCTTTTTTATGCCAATGTTGAATCAGTCGCTGCAAATGGAGAGGGGGCAAACCAGGCCAATTGGATGGTGCAAGTCCAAGAACAAAGAGATCATCAATCATCCTAAGAATAACAAAGCGACGATATTTTTTACCACGAGGGCTACCGCTATTATTATGATCCAGATACTGGCTCGCTATTTGTCTTAAAGAGTGTTTGCGCATAGTTTTATTCAATCAATATATTTACCCTGTCTTTGGTTTAGTGTTAATCGAGCGATTCACTCAAAGAGGATATTCAGCTTGCGCTGCAAGGCTCGAAATGGTGGGGCAAATCAAGGTTAATGATTATTGTGGTACAACGGTTTTTTAGTGGCTTATCTCCTTATTGTTTAAATACAAAAACGCACGGCAATCCAATAGCAGCTGCCGCTGATCCATGGTTAATAAAGAAGTGATTATTAACTTATCTACCCGATGGGAGCCTATCCTAGAACTACAGATTCCCGACTATACGTCCAGCCACAGGTTATGGGATGAGAGTGGCTTAGCATAAGACCCGAAGGTTTCGCCTGAGTTGCACAGGCTCATCAGTTATGCTTATGAAAAATTTAGCAAAGGTGAGATCTGGGGGCAATAGGTTTTGAAGGAATATTTTGTTCAATCCTGTGGTGTGGGATTGAATTTTTGTAGTTAATTGGTTGATTTTAAATTTGAATTTTTTGATTATTTCTCTGCGTCACTGCAGATGAGTCTGCAGTGATGCAGAGAGTTTCATTTTTAAACTATATTTGTAATAACAATGAAATGGAATTTAAATAAATGCTTAAATGTAGCTTAGATCCGATAAATTTACTGCAAAAAATAATAGAAATATCTCGCTTCAAATCGTTATTTATTCTTGGTGCAGGGGTATCGCATTCCTATATAAAACCTCGATATGATTTAATTAACGATGCTAAAGAGGAATTAGCGAAATTTTTTTCTTATCCATTAGTAAATGATGAGTATGATATTACGGAGGAGGAAAAAATTAGGTTAAAAATAATAGGTAGCAAATTCATTAAGTATAATCCCATAGATGGTAAATTGATTATTGATAACAAAAATATGCAGGATTATTTAGAAAGAATTATTCACGCCAACCCTCAGTTTATTGAATATATATGTGCTAAAAATTATACATTAGATGAATGCCCAGAGTTTTGTCCTGAATATCAAATACTTAATTATCTTAATCCAGCCTCAATAATCATTAATTTAAATCATGATAATTTAGCTGAATTTTTTGTTAAAAAATTAAACGTAATAACTTTGCATGGAACTATTACACCTAAACAAAAAAAAATTATCATGAAGTATCTCTCATTTTCATTAGACTTAGATTTAAGGAAATATTTTTTCAAGGATTTATACTTTGCAACAAGAGAAAGTGAGAGTTTATTAACAAAGCGAGATAGCTATAAACTTCTTTCTGATACTCTTAAGGTCAATAATTTTAAAAACCTTGTTATAGTTGGTTATTCATTTTTTAAGAAAAATTTCTATGAAATTTATGATGTATATACTTATGATTTAATACGTGAATATCTTCAAAAAAATAAAACAC
Source organism: Legionella genomosp. 1 (assembly GCF_900640215.1). Lineage (NCBI taxonomy): Bacteria > Pseudomonadati > Pseudomonadota > Gammaproteobacteria > Legionellales > Legionellaceae > Legionella > Legionella genomosp. 1. The sequence continues at coordinate 219,935 of NZ_CAAAJH010000004.1, read as the reverse complement.
AAGTTATTATAATTGATCCATCTCCGAATGATGTGGCCAATATTCTCTGCCGAGAACTTACTTCATTAGATATTAAATGTTATTCAGTTTATTGGAATAGTTTTGTTTGGGCTTATTATAAGACAATAGAATTTAAGCGCACTACTTCACAGTCGCTCGGTTCAATAGATCTAAAAAGGTTTATTGTTTTCTATGATTATTATGCTCAGAACAATTGTACAGATGCTGAGGATAATTATCTTTTAGACCAATTAAGGGATAAGTCTTTTGATTGGTAAGTAGATTGTTTTGCATGTGGGTTACATATGAATTATACGATGTGATATTAGACATTATTCCGCCAACTTTTTTGACCCAACCAGCCTGCAGGATAAGGCCAATAAGCTCCTGACCGATTAACTTTGACTAACTGTTCTTGTAATCCATCCATCATCTGTGCAAAAAGTTTCTCATCAGGATTAATTTGCTGAAATTGCTTCCAGGCTTCGGATTTATAGCTACGTAAGGGATAGAGATACCAAAATTGTTCAAATTTTTGGTATAGATCTTTTAGGTTACTGCTGGGCAGAACATTGAAGTCTGATTTTGAGTAAGCTGATTTTCTGGGTTTGATTGATTTCAAATTTTTTGATGGTAATGATTGATTCTGTTCTGCTTGGGTTGATGGATTTGCTTCAGGCTGAGATTTATTTTCAAGCTCTATCGGCTCATGTGGGTTAGCCAGAAGGCATTTCACAATGAGGTTTTTGGTCGTTGAGCGAATTTCTATGATGCCTTGGCGTGCCAGAGATTTAATTACACGTTTCATTTGCTGGTGACTAGGACAGCCTGTCTTTACGCCTTTGATTGGTGCGACATACAGTGTTTCTCTCAGTGATTGGTAACTGATTTTGCGTTTGATACCGACCATGAAGGTCTTTCTGTCCATGTAGGGGCGGATGCCCATGAGGTAGACTACTCTTTGCATGAGAGGGATTTCGCTGTGGAGTGCGTCCAGTTCGTATGTGGTGACGAATAAGAAATCCATTTTTACTCCTGTTTTAACCCTGTATTTTTATTTCAATTGATATCAAACGCTATCCATTGATGATATTTTAGATAACCAAGATGCATTAAACTTGATTCATTCTAGGAAATTGGTTGAGAGTGTCAATAGGGGAAATGGGTTTGATAGCAAATGATATTCAATGAACCTTATTTTTTTACTGAGAAGTTTTTGCATTGGTAATCGGTTATTTTTGTTCAAAATTGTTTAAAAATTTTTTCTTCGCGCGCGTAAAAACATAAAAAACAGATTTTGGAGTTATGAGGTGGGTCGGCCTGGAGAGTTTTGCTTTGTCGGGTTTTTAGATTCGACAGGCTTTTTCTCCTTGCTAGTCCTGAATCATCCTACGTCGGGTTTGTGCCGGGTTGATGTGTCGGGTTAAGGTCGGCCTTGTTTTGGACGGATTTAGGCTCATTGATTTGGGGAGTAAAAAAATTGTGGTGAAAGTTTAGTTTAATGGCTATCTATTGAGGATAATTGTTTAAATCAGGTTCTTTGTCAAAGGTTTTCTGTAGTTGTTATTTATTTATTGAACGTATATGAAGTTAATTTTTAACTGGTGACAATTTGTCACCGGTTTATCTTTTTCAACCGGTTATAAATTGTAACCATTTGTGATTTACTTTTGGTTTGAATATTAACCCAATATGATTTCACTCTAGCCGCGACTCTGGCCGCGACTCTAGCCGTAACCCTGGAGTGTTGAGGATACTGTTATTTATATAGATTTAATTGAATACATTTTGACTTTTTGTATTTGTCATTAATAAAATGCCGGCTTTTTAGAGGGCTGAATAAAAATTATTCTTTTCGGATGGTCTTAGTTTGTGTTTGTTCGATAATATAGAGTCGTAATACTTGTTCGGTATTTTCATTGATATTGGTTATCTCATCCCCAAATTTTTCCCATTTACTGACAGCGGTGTGTGATTCATGAACCACAGCTTCACCAAATTTACGCAGGGGCATGGAAAAATATGAGCGAATGAATTTAACTTGATTGCCAGTTAATCGTTCTTTTTGAGTAGCTAGTTTTTTATTATTTCATCGGCAATAGACTGAACGTCAATTTTAGGCAGCCATTCGTCGTTGATCTTAATCATTTCTACATTTTCTAATTCAATAGGAAAACCAAGTGCTTCATACAGGAATATGGGTTCAACTTTAGTATTCATGGTATTTCCTTCTTTTTTAGAGAATATTTCTTTCTTATTTTATACTACTCTGTTTTGTTAACTATTTTCTCAATTCGTTTTATATGTTCCAAGGTTTCATCCAAATCGGGGGCTGTACCAAAAAACATATCAACCATCTTGCTATGATCTGCTTTTAATTGCTCCATAAATAGTTTACTAGGATATAAACGCAAAGAGCCAATGACTGCCTCATCATAATTCGCCCATTTTGCAGGGAAGTAAATTGATTTATTGTTTCTAACATCCTCTAGCAATGCAATATCCTGTAATGCTTCTTGGGTTAGATTTTTATGATCTAACATAACAATATCGTAATAATGTCTAAAGAGCCGATAAGGGAGTAGTTTGTCTGGAGAACGGTGGTATTCCGCGTGTAGTAACGTGATCTTTTCCCAATAAGTACGTTTAGCCAATAAAGTACGAACGGTAATTTCTGGCGCTTTGCTTCCAAGTTCTGGTAGTGCTTGGTGACAATAAGAAGTAACACTTTTATTTTCACACGGACTCATACCTCCTCGGGCGCCGAACTCCAGCTTTATGGCTGATTGAATATAGTCATTATCTTTTTTAGGAACGCTATTTGGGTAATGAAAAATCAGACTTTGGTCATCATCTTCATCTGGCTCCAATCGCCACTCTGAATCATCAAAATATGCGGAAAGACTCTTGCTAAACTCATTTTGTAATATGGGCTTTATCTCTTCGCTAATTTTATTTTTGACTTTCTTGCTTAACTCTTCCAGCCGTTTATCTCGCTGTTTGCGTGTATTACAACTTGCAGGATCATTTTCATCGTCTATGCCCATATATTCTTTGCTGAATGTTAAATCAATATCTTCTGAAAAGCGTTCAATTATGTTGTAACATTTTGAAAGTGAAGTCCCTCCTTTAAAAATCACATGAGGAGATAGGTCTTCATTTGAGAAAATTTGTTCCAGAGTCCAGCATACCCAAAAATCCTTCTCAATTATAATTGGGTTCTTAATTGTTGTGGAACGAGCAGTGGCTTCTTCAAAAGCTTGCTGGCGCTCTTTGGGACTAAATTCCAATAGATCTTGCATTATTATTTTCCTAGGATTTTTAAAACTACGTAAATCATCCAGTCTGGTAACTGATTCAATATTTTTTTAAGTTGTGCTTTGTCTCTTTGAGACAATATTTTTTTACTTTTCTGCACCATGTCTTCTGTAATATGATTCTTTCCAATATGGTTTAATGCATTAAGTACCTTAATCACATTGGGATTTAAAGGTATATTATTCATAAATTTTGAATGACTAAATTTTATTGGATAGTTCGCTATGGTTTTTTGTCGGGAGACACCAGAAACAATATAAGATGGTGTTGCTGAAACTTGATCATCAAAGCCAAGCTGATTAGCTAATTGAGCACCACCGGGTTGAATAGTATCACCCTTTTTTGATGCAATTGCTTTTGCTATCGCATCTGGATTTGCTGATAAAGTTCCGAGTTTTGAATGTTTGACAGGAAAATCATATATCCCATGCCCAATTTTTCTGATAATACCTTTTTCAACCAGCCTGAGTAAGGTCACGCCTACTGTATTGCGAGGCGCTATATCAAGAAAATCTTTAGGCGTGAAAACCCAACCGCGTTGTTTCGCTCTGATTCGTCTTAAAATGCTGTCACTCGTTGATTTCATGATTAACCTATGTAATAAATTTTATATCAAAAACATTACATTAAATTATTTAATATGTTAAATATCTATATGATATATAACATTTATTTTTATTTTATATAAATAAGTGCTTTTTAATATTATAGCATGCATAAAACAAACAACAATGTTTTGGGCAATAAATTTTCAATTTGAATAAAATTAGAGGTAAAATGATAAAGAACATACTTTTGTGACAAAATGTCACCGGCTCTTCTTTTAAGGATGACTTTCATTCTTTATGCCAATTATAAGTTATACTTAACCAGCTTCCAACCGGCTGATATTTATGATTACCCAACATTCTTCTACGGCAGAAAAAATCGCTTTATTTCAATCTTTATTTCGAGGGCGTTCTGATGTCTATCCTCGCCGGTTTCAAAATAGAAAAACACATAAATCTGGATATGCGCCTGCTTGTAAAAATGAATGGGTTAGAAATGTCTGCCAAAAACCGCGTATCAAGTGTATGGATTGCCAACATCGACAATTTCTTCCTATAGACGATGAAGTTGTCTACTGGCATTTGCAGGGGTATGACAATAAAGGTCAAGATTTTGTGATGGGTATTTACCCTATGCTATTGGACGAAACCTGTTATTTTCTTGCAGCTGATTTTGACAAAGCAACCTGGGAGCAGGATGCTGTTGCTTTTCTGAAAATCTGTCATCAAAAAAATTTGCCAGCAGTACTTGAACGCTCTCGCTCTGGTAATGGTGCACATGTTTGGCTGTTTTTTGAGGAGTCAATCCCTGCAGCACTAGCAAGAAAATTAGGTGCATCAATTTTAACAGAAGCCATGGAGTCTAATCCTGAAGTTGGCTTGGATTCATATGATCGATTTTTTCCCAATCAAGATACTTTTCCTCGTGGTGGTTTTGGCAATCTCATTGCGTTGCCTCTACAAAAGGCAGCACGTCATGCTGGAAATAGCGTGTTTATTGATGAACAATTACAAGTTATTGAAGACCAATGGGCTTATCTTGCAGGGATTAAAAAAATAACTCGCTTTGAAATAGAACAATTAGTAAGTGAGGCGGAAGCAAAAGGGCGTGTTGTTGGTATAAGATTAGAGATTATTGAAGAAGAAAATAGAACGCCTTGGAAACCGCCAGTACCATTGCCAATCATTGATACATTGCCTAAAACGATACACTTGATCATGAGCAATGAGATTTTTATTGAAAAAGAATCATTGCCATCCCCGTTATTAAATCGACTGATTCGTATAGCCGCTTTTCAAAATCCTGATTTTTATAAAGCACAAGCTATGAGATTACCCGTCTATGATAAACCTCGTATCATTGGTTGTGCTCGTGATTACTCGCATCATATTGGGCTTCCTCGTGGTTGTTTTGATGACATTACGAAATTGCTGCGTGAACTAAAAATTAAATATACCACCCAAGAAGAATTGTTTGCAGGGGAGCCATTAGATATTCAATTTTGTGGTGAGCTTAGATCTGAACAACAAATTGCTGTGGATGCTTTAATCCAATCAGATATCGGTGTTCTTTCTGCAACGACAGCATTCGGTAAAACAGTTGTCGCAGCCTGGATGATTGCTAAGAGAAAAACTAACACCTTGATTGTTGTTCATACGAAACAACTGCAAGATCAATGGGTAGGGCGATTACAAACTTTTCTTGGGCTTCCTGCTAAAAAAATTGGTCGATTTGGTGGGGGGCGAAAGAAAGTTACAGGATTTATTGATATTGCTCTGATTCAAAGTCTTACCAAGCATACTGACATTGAAAGTATGATTTCTCAGTATGGTTATATAATTGTTGATGAATGCCACCATATTCCGTCAGTCAGTTTTGACGATATTATTCGGCAAGTTAAAGCCAAATTTATTACAGGATTGTCAGCCACACTGGTTCGTAAAGATGGTCGTCATCCTATTATTATGATGCGCTGCGGTCCTATTCTTCATCGAGTGGATGCTAAAGCACAGGCCAGTGTTCGCCCATTTGAGCATTATGTTTTTGTGCGTCCAACAAGTTTTCGTCCTTACAAGCAAATCCATGAAAACTTGCGCATTCAATTTCAAGATTTATATGAGGAATTAATGCATGATGATTATCGTAATCAAATGATTTGTAATGACGTGATTCACGCTGTCAAAAAAGGACGTTCCCCTATTATTTTAACGGAACGAAATGAACATCTTGATATACTTCATCAACAATTAAGCTCAGAAGTACAACATTTAATTGTGCTTAAAGGCGGACTCAACGTTAAGGAAATGAAACAAGCTGTTTCTCAGTTAACTTCTATCCCATTAAACGAAGAGCGTGTTGTACTTGCAACGGGGCGATTTGTTGGGGAAGGATTTGATGATGCGCGATTAGATACTTTATTTTTGACATTACCGATTTCCTGGAAAGGAACGATTGCACAATATGTTGGCCGGCTTCATCGATTACATGATACAAAAAAAGAAGTGCATGTATATGATTATGCTGATTTCGCCGTTCCTATGTTAGAACGTATGTTTCAACGAAGATCTAGTGCTTATGAATCTGTTGGTTATAAAATAATACAACCTGCAAGTGCTTATCCAGGATGGCCATCGGACGTTGTTCTACCTGTTGAACCCCTTTGGAAAAATGATTATGGCAGTACCATTAGGCGTTTGGTTTCAGATGGCATTGATAACTCATTAGCGAAATTATTTTCGGACGTTGCAATGTTAGAATCTGATCAAATTGATCGTGCACGTAGCCTCATTGAGGCCTTCTTGTTCTGCCGATTAGAGACATTGCCAGAAACTAAGGGACGGTTTCAATTAAATCACGTATTAACGATTCCATTTGATGGGCTAGGTGGTATGGAAGTGGATTTGATCTGCTGTGATGCACGAGTCGTTATTGAAATTGATGGAATTCAACATCTTTCCTCTAAACAAGCCTATCGTACAGACAGGCGTAAGGATTTGTTACTTCAGGAGCATGGTTACATGGTTTTGCGTTTTCTCGCCGAAGATGTCAGTAAACGGCTTGATATGGTACTTGATGCTATTATGCGTGTACTTACCCGTTCTAAAGTGCCTATTTTGCAATAAAAGATGAATTTATTCCTAAATTTTATTTCTTTTCATTAATTTAATTTATTGATTTATATGAATAAATTTTAATTTTATTCTTGGTTTATTCGTGATTTATTCTTTTTTATTCTTGATTTAAAGATAACTTTTAAACTGGTTACATTTTGTAACCGATTCATATACTGCACTGAATTTAACTTTAACCTTTCAATTGAAAGGGTGGTGGCAATTTGCCCCCACCCTTTGTGATTATGAGTAGGTTACACAATGTAACCTAGTGAGATATTGCTTGTTATTTGACCAATTATTATTGGCTCATTTTTTTTCTTCTTTAAATTTATTTTTTAGAAGCTTAACTGCTTTATCAAAATCTGACTCAATATGCTGCTGTTTATTAAATTTTTCATATTCTGAAAATGCTTTTTGTTCTGCTTGTTTACGAGATATTTTTCCATAACCTTCCAATATTTGGTATTCATTAAATTCGAGGAATTTGTTAACACTCTCAGCAAAACCTTCCATTGTGAGTGTGTTTCGACGCTCTATGATGCCTTCAATGTAGTCAAAAAAACCTGATACAGTCCGTTCTAGTTGTTTGATTTCTTTTTCTGAGAGGTAGTTTTTGCCTACGGTTGTATCGGATTTTAGTATTCTACCATCAGGGGCATTTTTATAAGTCATCATCCCCATAAGAGGTTTATTGGCATCCGCTTTTGAATAAACGATTTCTGATGCTGTCTGACCAGTAATGGCAAAATGAAATTTATCTTGTACGTGAGCATAAAATTGTCTGGTGATTTCAGATTTGGGATCATAATCTATACTGCATTCAGCAAAGATATCCGTGATCTGTTGATAAATACGGCGTTCGCTGGCTCGAATGGAACGGACTCTTTCCAGTAGTTCTTGGAAATAGTCTTTGCCAAAATATCGGCCATTTTTGAGACGCTCATCATCCATCGCAAAGCCTTTGATGATGTATTCTTTCAGCATCTTTGTAGCCCAGATTCTGAATTGGGTTGCCTGCGTGGAATTTACTCGATACCCAACTGAAATAACTGCATCGAGATTAAAATATTTTGTCTGATAGTTCTTTCCATCTTCAGCAGTTGTTTCCAAAATGGAAATAACTGAATTTTGATCAAGTTCATTACTTTCAAAAATATTTTTTAGATGTTTAGATATAGCAGGGATGCCTACATTGAATAGTTCAGCTATTCGTTTTTGAGTCAACCAAAGCGTTTCATTATTCAGTAAAACTTCCACTTTTACTTCCCCATTAGGCGAGGTGTAAAGTAGAAAGTCAGTTATTTCATCCTTGATTGTTAAGCTTTTGGTTGGTTTGTTACTCATATTTGCGACCTTATTATAAATTATGCAGAAGCTATTCCCTTAATTTTGGAACGAGTGAAATGGAATAGGTTGGATGCTGAGCCTGATCATGAAGAAGCTTGGCCCATTTTTCAAGAGCCTCCTTTCGCTGAGGTAGCATTTCATTCTTATTGTAAGTAGCCATGATCTTCGGCATCTTGTGCCCTAAACATTTTTCAATCACCACTGGATCAACATGTAACGCTTCACCAAGCTGAGTTGCAAAGGTTCGTCTTAAATCGTGGGCTGTCCAATGGGGGATGCCGACTCGTGATTGTATTCTGATTACTGCTCTTGGCATAGCTCGGTCGGATAAAATACTTAGGTCGTCTGCGCCTGTAATGACGTATTCTGAATCGCTGTGTGCTTGAAGCTTTCGTAATACCTTTTCAGTCATTTCTGTGAGGTGAATTCTCATGACGATATTGGTTTTTGTATTATCGGCTGGGATTGTCCACAAGGAGTTTCAAAGTCGAATTCTGACCATTTGGCTACTCGTATTTCGCCTGTTCTAACTCCTGTAAGCAGGATGATTTTCAGGGCTGCTCAGATCTGGAAGGAGGTTCCGTGTTCTTCGCTGTCGAGGAATTGCCATAGTGTTTTTACTTCATCTAGGGTTAAATAGCGTTCTCTGGGTTTTTCTATACCGCCTATGTCTCTGGCTCGTATAGTCATGGCAGGGTTAATTAGCATTTCACCACGGCTTACCGCGTAATTAAAGGCTTGCTTTAGTGTGCTTAGTACTTTGTTTGCATGAACAGGGGAGCCGCGGCCTACAATTTTATCCAGGGCTTGGGTGATTTCCCTCGTTTTTAAGTTTTCCAATTTCTTATTGCCCAGCAGGGGTATGATATCTATTTTAATGTGCTGCCAGATTTGCAGAGGTTGGGCGCGGTGTTTTTCAATGTAGTTGGTGTACCAGTTTAAGATCAAATTTTTTACCGTGCTTTGGTCTTTCTATTTTTGTTCTTCAATGTGCTCTTTGGGATTAACTTCCCCATGGCGCATATCGCTTAAATCTATAAAGCGTTTCCTAGCCTCTGATAAACTCATAGCAGGGTAGTGGCCTATACGTTCATCTATCCTTAATAGATAACTTGTTCTTGATTGCTTAATTGCTTCTTGAGTTTTTATATAAGCAAGTAATATTACTATTATTGAAAGGAGCAAAGCCAGAATGGAATAGGTCAGATCTGCCTCAAAATTTTGACCGTCCTCTAAATGAAAAAGGCACACAAGAAAAAAAATGATAACAATCGCTACAAATAATATTAGAGAAGACCATTTTGGATGATTAATAAGAAATCGTTTCATAGTATCTCTACCCTAATGTGTCAAAATAAGACTCTCCCTATTCTAAACAACTTATAACCATTCATATTTATCACTTACTTCATCTGATAGGTTGAATCTATAACCTTTTTTACTTCTTCTTCGCCAAAAGAAAGCCCTTTATTTTTAGCCCATAAGGAAAAATGGTGTAAAGAAGTTACCGTTTTTTCAGTGCCCTTTTCTTTTCTAAGCCAAAGTGCATGTGCTACTTTTTCAGGCGTTATTGTTTTGGTCTTTATTTTCAAGTCCGTTAACAAACCAGGGCAAGTGTTTTTCATGCGTTCAAAATGAGTTTCTTGCTTTATCAATTCTGCAAGAGCAGATATGGCAATGAGACGCATAGACTTTAATTCTTCAATTAAAGATAAGGGGCTAATTTTCATTGCTTCTACAAGCGCATCTCGATCCTGTGTTTTTATCATTTGCACAAAAATAGGTTGTGAACCATTTTGAGTATAAAATATAGTATAGGGGAAAACTTTTTTGTATTGAAAAATTTCATCTTCAGTCTCTTTTATAATTAAACAAAGATCACCAATGTCATAATTAATTTTCCCACTATCATTGTTAAGCATATATTTATCTCCTAATTGGAATTCACCAATGCACCTGCATGATGCAATTATAATCGTATAGATATTATTATATTCATGCCACACAAAATACCAGCAACTCGACTAACTTTCAATAAGTCTTTGAGTTGACACAATTAGATGAACACGCTCGCTCTTCCAGCTGTCGGATTGATGCAGCACTATTTTTTTGCGATTTCATATCATTACTTCCAGGTAGGGGGCTATTGTTTTTCGTGCATCATAAGAGGATTGCTCTTTTATGGTATATGCAAAATAACCCGCCGAGAGCAGTACTATACCTGTAAATGCAAAATTGGCTAAGGTGGTATAGGTCAGAATGAAAAATGACGCCAACCATAAAGCCATCACTATCAGAGCTGCTAATAGAATATTTTTAAATGAATATTCGTAGACGGCATAATCTTTTATCTGATATTTAATAATGCCCAAAACAAAGACTAGTAATCCCAATAGTTGCTAATAAATGACACAGGCCATCCAAAATAGAAGGTCAATTGGTTTGGAAAAGTACAGCCAAAAATGATCCCTGTGGTGATGCCCATATAAAAAATGGTAAACCCATTTTCTGCTTACAGGCCTAGGGCCTTGAATTTAAACCATGCGCACTTCGCTGCTCGCTTTCGCTCGGCATAGAGCTTTGTCCAGATGCCTGCCTTGGTGCAAAACCTGCGTAATAATCAGGCCGTTCTGAATACAGGGTTCTAAGATGCAATTTTCTTATTTCATCAGCTCGCGGTTCTGGCATGTACCATCTTCCTTTCAAGTCACAATAGAAATTCTCAATAAGCCAGGCACCACAGCTTGAGCCATCGGGTTGTTGCATGCAGTTGGGTGGAATGGTTAATTCGTCTTCCTTTCCAATGAAATTATTTTCTCTCAGTTGCCGGCATATCTCTTCGTATCTCGCATCCTCGCGGTAGTCAAAATTCTCACCGCGGTTACTGTCGAAATAACTGACTTTAACAATGGCTTTGTTCTGTATATCAATACGTAACCCCACCCAATGCTGATGGTCTTGAATGGGAATGAGCAGGGTTTCTGAATCTTCCAGTGGCTCATGTTCCAAATAATCAAGCAAAACATTCGCGATGTTATTGCCTGACATATTTAATTGTGCGCAGGCAAGGACAGAAACTCCGGGTAAAGACGGCTGCCGAATCAATAACTGTTTTATGCGCGCAGCCAGAACAGCTTGTATATCTTCTGTCTCATAGAAATAGTTGCAATTGATTCTAACTCTTGCAAAACCTGTTGCTCCCTCAGGTCTTGCGGGTTTTTCCCGCACTGGCTCTTGCGGGGGAGGGGAGTCAATTCGTCTTAAAGTGCGTGGGCGTTTTTGAAAAAAAGAAACTGGAGTGACCACTGGCGCCGCTTCTGGAACCGGTCTGGGTAATTTATCCAGCTCAATCTGGACCTTGGCCAATGCGGCTTCTATCAGAGGACGAGCACGGGTATGTTTGAAATGATTTTTAAGGGCTCGTTTTAAAAAGATTTTTTGCAAAACTAATAATTGAGAAGCCTCATTCAGATTTTTATCGCGCCGTGCCGCTAACTCGTCATTAAGCATTAAAACAGCCTTATGGTCCCTGTAATATTGAAACTCAAAGGTCACTATTTTTACAAATCGAGCCAATTCAGTGAGTGAGTTGAAATTTTGAATAATCAAGGGAATGCAGGCGGTGCTTTTTACCAGCTCAAAGCGTTTTTTTATAGAGCAGGCATCAAATAAGGCTAATAAATAATCCGCATTGTTAATGCGGTTTATGAGAGGATTCAGAACCTCTTCTTCAAGGGAAAAAAACGCAAATACAAGATCTTCGGAATTAGTAAAGGGAATAGGTTCATGTGTTGAGCTGTCATTGCTTTCCCCTTGTGTCAGGCGTACTCTTCTAAATTTTCGTACATATACCTTATCCTCAATGCCAAGTAAGGCGCATAATTCCGCTTTTTTGTTATTAGAGATAGCGGTGTAAAGATCAATACCTGGTCTATCAGGGATATTGATTTTCTCCGCTGTTTTTGTAGAAGTTGAATTCAATTTTCTTCCTGTCTTCGGCAGGAGGATATCTCCTTCCTCTCCCGCCGTTTCATTATCAACTTCCGAATGAAAATCATTGCCCGGTGTCTGCCAGAGGATTTCGCCTCTTTCAAGCTCACTCGCTTCTATTTCTGTATTAGCTGGCCTTATTTCTACGGAGGATCTTGTCTCTTGTCTGGAAAATGGCATGCCTGGAGCTGCTAAACGAACCATTTGGCTCGAAGGGATTTTTAACTGCTTTTGCATTATGTTCAGTAAAGAAGGCAGGTTTTTTAAATTGTCAGCCAGTGCTTCTACAAGATCCTGATGTTCCTCATCTAAACCCGGATAAGGAGGTATGCAATCAAGAGCCTTCAGGAAGCAGGGGAGATAGTTTCTATCCTTGTGAGCCAGTAATTTTACAGAATCAAGAAACTCCAAAGCATCTTCTATCTCCATGTTATCCGTAAGCACGATCCCCTCGGCCAATGGAAGCAATAACTCTTTACTGAAATCATGACAGGTTTCAGAAATCTGTGCTAATTCAGAAAAAATAGAAATAGCTTCGCCGCGATCAGCCTCATAATTAATATGCTGGCTTATCTTCTTTTTAATTAAAAGCGCGTTTAACCAGGCACCCTCCCATTGACTGATGCTTCCCTGGATGAGAAGTTCATTCACCATACTTAGTGCGACCCCCAATTGTTTAGGTGTGTAATCCTTTAAGAGTTCAGTAACTATCTTTTTGAGAAAGCCAAGCGGAATTTTTCCCTCAAAACTTCCTTTTTTTAATACTTCTTGCAGATTCACCAAAATGGACACATAGGAATGAGCAGGATTTTCATCAGGAACTGTATTCTTTTCAAGAAAGGGGGTGATGAATGCAATTAATGGGGCCAGAGGTAAACAGCCAGATAGCATATTATCTCTGGATAAAAAACCCAGAGCGACCATGCCTTGAGAAATCCTTTGCAGGGTTTTTTGCTTCAGGAAATAGGGGTAAATTTCATTAAGACTAATTCGGCCCTGAATTCGGCCATTATCCGATAATAATCCGACGCCAAAAATTGCCAATCCCAGGCTGTCATCATTACCGGAGATTGTTTTCAGGCATTTCATTAAATCAGCAGCTGTGGCCCGCCCCAGAATATGCCCCTGGAACGATAGCGTACCCAGATAATAAACATAATTACCAATATATCGGTCATATTCTGTATAAACCAGAAATTCCTTCAATACATGAATGAGATCTGACATTTCAAAACGATCAGTCAGGCATTCATAATCACCTAATGTTTTTAGGTTAAATATGATAAAACTCCGACTTTTTTTTCCGAAATTATCTTTAGTGTCGGCGTTATATCTGTTGCTTCTGCTAAGAGTAAAATGTTTTAAACAATTACTGATTAGAAGCGCACTCACCTCGCCAGAAAGAGAATTATTCTTTTTAAGACTCTTGAGTAATTCACAAAGGGCCGAGGTAATAATTGTATTATCCGAGCGTTTGACCACTAATGGAAAAATTTTTTCCAAGCTGCCTGCTTGCAGTTGGCCGTGTATTTTTTTATGTTCGTTGAGCTGCGATATCCCCATAATACAGCCTTTTAACGCTCGGTAGTCAGCATCTAGCCTGACTGCTTTGAGCACAACCTGTTCAATTAAATTGGCAGGGATGTTCTGGTCAAGAACTTGGTATAATGTCGATCCCAGGCAAGACAATATAGTGGTTAATGAATATGCAGTTGATTTCTCTTCACGGAGCATACTATTCAGTATTTTGACAATAATCGCTGTAGGGAAGGTCTTTATTGGATAACCACGGCTAACAAGCTCACGTAAATTGGAAATAAAGCGGGACAAATTTGTAGAAACGGCAGTTTTTTCAAAGTGAAGCTTAAGAAGATCGGGGGTTGTTCTCAGGATATTTTCAATATTCGCTAAGTTCTCTGACACATCTGAAACAGAGCGTCTTTCCATTGCTGAAGGTGTTTTTTTAACCAGCTCGTCAATACTACTGAATAGCTGCTCAATAGAGTATTGATTGGTTGAACTGGAATCACTATCCGTTCTTTGTCGTTTTCGAGAGCTCTGCTCTATAGGGCTGTGGCGTCGTTTATTATTCGATGATTCTGAACCTGGCATTTTAGATTCCCTGGCATATTTATACTAATTTTAACAAAGTGCGCATTATTTGCCAGATGTGTCAATTGAATAAAGCGCTATGAGGCCTTGGACTAAAGCTGAGGAAAAATGGTATCGTGATCCATATCCCTTCATAATGTGATTATGTTTTTTATTTGGGTATAATTGGTTAAAAGTAAAATTACCAGTAACTCTCCAGGTACGTCATCCTGAGCGTCATGTACGTCATCCTGAGCATAGCGAAGGATCTCAAACTGCTTAGAGCTGAGCCCGATTCAGGAGATCCTTCACTGCGTTCAGGATGACGTTGAGAGGATTAGATTGAAGTTACATTACCAGAACGCCAAAAGGGGATTAATAATAGATAAAAATTCTGTTCATTTTAAGGCTGTTATTGAATCTCACCTGATATTCAAAATAAAAGGAACAGCAAGACTACTATTCGATACCTGGACTGCGTATGCCAGAGAACGGTATTCTGATTATTTATTCCAGGCTAAAGATGAAGTGCTGGTTCATGACTTGATAATTGCTTTTGCTAAAGGTTTGGAATTTGTCTCGCGGAATGAGAATAAAACTAAACGCAGTCAGCCAGAATGGTCTGTTGGAGTTGTTTTAGATACGGCTTCAGTCGCTTTGCACACTCACTGGTCTCAAGAGTACATTTATAAGCAAACTCATGAGTATAAAGACTTATGCTTCCTGACAACGCTTTCTCAGTTTTTGAAAGTAGATGCAATATCCGTTGGGAAAATAGAGGCACTTTACAGGCATAAATTGAATAAGGAAATCAATAATAGCGAACAGAAGTTAGAGAAGAAAGAGAAAATTGTTGATTTAAATCAATTTAAAAAAAGTAAGAAGTCTGGCGATTTTTTTAAGAAAAATCTGATTGATTATTTGGATTCATTGTATTACGAAAAACATTTTCTGATATTTGGCGATATTCTTAAAAATAAATCCAGCCTAAATTTAGAAAATTTTTTTAATTATGATGAAATTAAAAGTCTTATTGACAGAGTTTCCTAGTTTTTGCTTTCAAGGAGCTTTCAGCCCTATAACTGCAAGCTGACTGCCTGGGAATCATTGGGTTGTATTGAGTTACTCATCATTGTATTAAAAAGGATTTTAATGAAAAAGTTTTCAAGCCTCATGATTTTGATTTTAGTGGCTTTACAGGTCTTTCCTGGCAAAGTATGTTTTTCATTCCCATTAGAAATTAAAGGACAAAAGCAAACTGCTGTTTTGAATAAAGCAGAGCTGCAGACTTTAAAGCTGGAAACGCTGGAGATGGACTATAGCCGCGCCTATCCTAATAGAAAGATGAAGTATCAAACAGTTAGGCTATGTGATTTATTAGATAAATATCAAATAAGTCCTGACAACATTTTAGAGTTTGTCGCAAACGATCAATTTTCTGTTTTAATTCCAGCTCGTCTAATCTTAAATTGTCAAAAGAATGCTTCTATTGCTTATCTGGCTATTGAACCCGATAAAAAATGGCCTGTTCTATTTAATCATACGAATACCACAGCTGGCCCCTATGCGGTCATTTGGACAGATCCCGAACTTTCTTATATTTCAGATGAGTACTGGGCATGGAGTGTGGTCCAAATCATTGAGCATCAGCGTATTAATGAATCGATTGTTATTTCTGCTCCTGCTCGCATACCGCAAAAAATAAAAACAAGAGTTTTAAATGGATACAATATTTACGTTAGTCATTGCTCATCCTGCCATACGTTAAAACATATTGGGAAAGCGACAATAGGCCCAGATCTCATATATCCTAAGACCATCTTTGAGTATTATCCTGACATAAATCAACTGAAACAATTTATACGAAATCCGGATTCTGTGCGAAAGCTCCCGAATTCCCGCATGAGTGGTTCTAGTTATGTGGGTTTAAAAGATGACGATCTGGACGATTTAATTGATTATTTTAAGTTTATTGCTAAAGGCAATAATCCAGGCGTTTAGCATTAATTGAAGGGGAGTGCACCCATCTCCCCTTGAAAACTTAAAGTGATGAAGGATCTTTGTCTTTAATCTTTAGCCAATTATTATTCGCTTTATTTATATAATCTTTAGTATTTTTACTCCAGATCCCCTGTACTCTTGTATTAAGATTCAAATAAAGCTTTCCATCAACGATGGCCCACGCCAGGGGATCGCTGGGTATTTTTTTGCCTACCGAAGTACCAAAAGCACACCAACCGCCATATTGAGGCAGGTATTTTTCAGGATTTCCAGTAAACATTTTCTTATGCTCATCACTGGCAAACAAGTAATTCAATCCGTCATAAAAAACCACATGATCGCCATTACCTTTGACAGGCTTTTTATCCGTAAAATACCCTACTACATCATAGCCTTGCACTGCCACACCAAAATCAGCGGCTTCAGAAAAGGCGGCAGATTGCGCTACAAAAAAAGATAGCAAAACACCCAGCAATCGGGTTTTGAAAAGTCGCATAATAAACTCCTGTCATTCTATTTTTTAATTGCAGTCACTTTGAAATTAATAGTTACTTCGTCCTTTACTTCATCGGTGCTTGACCACTCGCCCTGTCCTACTCCAAAAGCGATTCGTTTAATTCCAGTGCTTCCATTAACAACCCCCTTGTCAGGATTAGGCTGCTCTCCTGTAAACGATAAGACAACCGGCTGTGTTTTATCGCGAATGGTCAACATTCCTTTTGCCTGATAAGCGTTTTCACCTGTTTTCTCAATTTGGGTGGATTTAAACTCAGCCTTGGGGAAAAGCTTGGCATTAAACCAATCCGTAGTAATCAATGTCGCTTTTAACTCAGCATAGGAAGCACTGATGGAGCTAATATCGACAATAATGTCAATGCTGCTATTTTTTAAGTCAGCAGGGTCAACCAGGATTGTGCCGGAGAAATGCTTGAATTCCCCTGAAACTGGCGCTCCATTCTGAGTAGCGGTAAAGATCAACTGACTTTCAGCCGGAACAATCTCCCAGGAAGGCGGGGCTGCCTTTACTGACAGAGGTATCATAGCCAAACAAAGCCATGGCCACTTCCTTTTTTCAATAATCATGAAATCATCCTCCTTAATACATTGTCCCGATTAATAAAATGGTGCTTTAGAGCAGC
This sequence comes from Legionella genomosp. 1, assembly GCF_900640215.1. NCBI lineage: Bacteria > Pseudomonadati > Pseudomonadota > Gammaproteobacteria > Legionellales > Legionellaceae > Legionella > Legionella genomosp. 1. The sequence goes on along the minus strand of NZ_CAAAJH010000004.1, from coordinate 202,387 downwards.
ACTGGCATGAAGAATAATCGTCACAATCAATCCATACCCCAGCCACTCATGAACAAGTTCATAGAACTGCCGCTGTTCTTCATCAGGCACAATGAGATTCGGTAAAGTAAATAAGCCAAAAAATGAAGCAGGCAAGCCGGCTGCGGAAGTAATAAGCCAGCCGGTAATGGGCATAGCGAACATGAAGCCATAAAAAGCCCAGTGCACAAGCCGCGCGGCAATAATTTCATATCGCGGTAATGATAGTTCAGGACTAATATTAATTATCCTCCAGCACAATCTGACTATCACCAAAGCGAGCGCCAATAAGCCGTATTCTTTATGCCAACCATAGAGTTTCAGTTTTTGCAGGCTGATAGGCAGTTCTACCATATAAATACCCATGATCAGCAAGCCTATGATTAGAATCGCCATAATCCAATGAAACAAAATAGCAATCAGACCAAAATGATCGTTACTGTTTTTGAGCAGCATTGTTATCTCCCGGAGTATCAGGCTGATAGGCTTCTGCACCAATTTCAATGCTGACATCATCACCCAGATCAGGCAATAAGGTTTTGATACCAAAATCTGAGCGCTTCAATTCAGTGGTCGCGACAAAACCGGCAGTCATTCGGTCATTAATAGGGTTTTTCCCAACCTTATTAAGCGTAACAGCCAGCGTTATTGGCTTGCTCACCCCGTGCACTGTGAGTATTCCGTGCACATTAGCGCTATTCTTACCCGTCATTTCCACCTTGTCGCTAACAAAAACGGCTGTAGGATAACGTTTCACATCAAAAAACAATTGGCCCTGGAGATGCTTATCTAATTCCGGTATTCCAGTAATAAATTTGGCGACATCAATTGTGGCTTCAACCTTACTGTTCTGAGGGTTCTCTTTATCCAGAATCACAAATCCGTTCACATACCATTTGCCTGTCTGGGTAGAAAAACCTAAATGTTTAATTCGCCATGAAACATAGCTATGCTGATTATCGAGTGTCCATTTTTCTGCCGCATGAAGGGGAAAGCAGGCTAGCAATGCTATCATCATCACCAGCAACTGGCGAAAGAGAACCGTTATTATCATCATTAACTCCCTTGATTATTCTTATTTTGACAAAAACGCCTGCATCTAACTGGCTGGTTTTGTCTCTGATTTAAGGCTCCCGCCAACCAATTTGTCACAGAGACCTTTGGGCATAAGTACGAATGCGTCGGGTTGACTATCCTTGGTGGCAGATCCTGCGCAAGAGGAGGTTGCTGTAGAGCAATCATTCATACCTGCTTTTACAATGCCATAGCATTTTTCATTAGACCCTGAGTCGGTGTTATCTGAGGCTGCAATGGCGCAGTGGCTGGAAGACAGCACTAAAAAAGCTGTAATTGCTGATTGCACAAGCTTGTCTTTATTAATCATTGTAAATATCCTTATTATTGAAATGAAATATCGGTAATAAATCCTGACTGAATCCAGTTTTTTAAAAGAGAAGCAGCTCGCATGCCAATTCCATCTTCATCATGCCATTGACATAAACCTTCACAGAGTTTCCCAAACGATAATCCCTTTAATGTATTGTCAAGGGCCCAGGCTTCATCATCTGCAAGTAAATAAAAGCGATTCATATACTCATGGCGCCACAATACCCAAGGCACTGGTTTAAGGCTCTTGTTCATCGTCGGTAGCTCCTGACCGTTAGCCAATGCTTCCCAGAGGTCAACCACATTCCATGAAAAATTCATGCGGTTTAGTGAGGGATGGGCTTTCAGAATCATGCCTTCCCATAATTCGGTTGGAATCGCTGCCATCTGATCTAACTGAAATACAGGGTTATCCGCGGCATCGAAGGCAAGCCTCATATTCCATTCGAATTGCGCAAGTTCGGCGATAAACGGCTCTCGATAATAACTCTCTAAAAAAGACGCCAGTTTATCCCCATACCAGCGAATGGAACAGTAGGTAGATGGATAAGAGGCCAGATAATCCAGGAACATTTGATGGAAGACCTCATTCCCTAAACAAGTCTTGAGATGAGGGAAGTTGCTGGCCATTGCCTCTTCCAGGCGTGCCTGATAGGCATCACGATATATCTGCAGACGGGTCTTCGCGCATGCAAGCGGGGTATTCACAATCGCCTGTTCAATGTCCAAATCCCCAAAATGTAAATAATTCTGGAAATCACGTTGTAATTGTTCCCAGTTAGTCATGAGCAAAGCTCCTGCATAGCAAGGCTGGCAATCTCTTTGGCCCTCCCAAGCTCGGTCAATAAATCTGCTAATGGTGGGATATGGTTATCACGCTCAATCATGGTTGATACTGAGCCAAATCGTTGCACGGCTTTTTCGTATAGTTCCCAGACCGGGTCAATTACGGATTCATCGTGGGTATCTATCAGATAATTGCCGCAGTTTGAATGCCCGGCTAAATGAATCTGGATGATTTTCTCCGGCGGCAGTGCATTCAAATAATCCATGGGATCAAAACCATGATTAATGGCACTCACATAGACATTATTCACATCGAGCAACATATAACAACCGGATTGTCTCAGGATACTGGTGATAAACTCCCATTCCGTCATCTCTGATTGCTTATAACCAAGATAACTGGAGACATTTTCTATTAGAAATGGTTTCTTCAGGTAATCCTGAATCTGTGTCAGTCGTGACACGATATGCAAAATTATTTCTTTAGTGTAGGGTACAGGCAGCAAATCGTGCATATTCAAACCATTCACACCTGTCCAGGAAAGATGGTCGGATATCCAGACTGGTTCGATGCGGGAAGCCAGCTCCTTCACCTGTTTAAGATAATCCCATTGAATTGGATCGCTGCTGCCTAATGACAGAGAGACTCCATGCATAACCATAGGATAGTGTTCGCGAATTTTGTCAAGATAATACAAAGGCTTTCCGCCTGGAATGAGATAATTCTCGCTGATGATTTCAAACCAGTCTATGTCAGGTAAATAATTCAATATGTCTTCATAATGTTGCGTTCGCAAGCCTAAACCGAAGCCCAAGTATGGCCGCTTTTCAGGCTGTATATTGTAAACATTCATAAGTTCAATAACTCAATAAATTGGGTCAAACGCATCCTGCATCTGACCACATTAAACAGTATCATGGAAGTATTCCATTGTAAATGGATTGCGATGCGCTGGCTTTCTAATTGCAGGGTCAGGTGTTTGGTAAAAAATTCTTGTTTAGCCAATCAGAAATGGCATCTTTGCTGTTTTCAATAATGGTGAGTACATGCTGATACAGCGGCTCTAATAACTCACGCTCTCCTGATTTCCAATATTGGTCAAAGTATTGACAGGCCATTTTTAGTTGAGTTGTGCCGACATACACCGCGCCGCCTTTAATCTTGTGTATCAGCTGCTGAGTTTTATCCCAGTTTCCTTGCTGATGAGCAAGTACCAATTGCTCGGTATCGACTGGCAGGGATTCAGACAGCATGAACTTAAGCATTTCAGAGAGACTGTCAATATCGTTTAAGGTCTTTAATCCTTCCTCAATATCTAACAGAGGGAACTCGGAAAGCTGAAACCAATGTTCCTGTGGGTTAAGGGTTGATATATTATTTTGCTTTTCTGCCAGAGTTTCTGCTTTTGACCTGCGGCCAGGAATAAATGTATCCAGCATATCCTCACAGTTTTTTATTGTCAGCGGTTTGCTAAGTACAGCATTCATGCCAGCTTCAATACAGCGTTTTTTGCTTTCATCACCCACATGGGCGGTTAGTGCAATGATCGGGACATGTGTTTTTTTTGCTAATTCCTGGACACGGATTTGATGAGTTACTTCATAACCATCCAGATCTGGTAAGCCGATGTCCATTAAAATTACATCATAATGGTCATCCTTCCAGAGATCGATCGCCGCTCTTCCTGATTCTGCAATTTCTGCCTCGCAGTTTAATTTTGATAAAATGGAGCGGGCAGCTGTCTGTGCAATGGCATTGTCTTCCACAACCAGAACGCGAAAACGATGATTAGTAGTAACGGCAGACTTTATTTGCTGAGCATAAGTCGTTTCATTGGCCCGATCAATCATTGCGCCGAATGTACTATCCACTCCAAATTCATCCTCCAGAAGGGGCTTTTGCAGAGGGATAAAGCAGGTGAAACAGGTGCCTTTCAGAGGCTCGCTTTCTACATAAATTTCGCCATTGAGTTCATCAATGAATTGTTTCACCACGGCCAAACCCAGGCCAGCTCCTTTATAGATCCCCTGATAGGATGGGGTAAGCCGCTTGAATTGCACATAAATTTCTTCCTGCTTATCCTTGGGAATACCTATCCCGGAATCTTCGACGGTGAGTTTAATGACCAGTTTCTGTTCGTCGCATTTGGCAAGACAGACGGACAGTTTGACAAAACCCTTATCTGTGAAATTCAAGGCATTAGCCAATAGCTCTAAGGCGACTCGGTGAAGCCGCACCTTATCACCAATCACATATTTTGGCAGGGATGAATCAAAATGCATGGAAAGAGACAATTTTTTCTGTGCAGCTTTGGCACGATTTAATCTAATCACATGCTCCAGCACCTCAAAAAGATTGAACTTTTTCTTAAGTTTGGGAATTTCGCCTGAACTCACGCGAACGGCTTCAAGGACTTCATCGAGCAGCTCTAATAGAGCGTGGCTGGAAGCGACCAAATTCTCCGCATACTCCTGAACATTATTGGAATCAGGCTCCATCTTCAACAGGTCGGCAAAGCCTACAATGCCAGTCAATGGGGTGCGAATGTCATGCCGCATATTTTCCATAAACTCATTTTTTGATTGATTGGCGGCTTCCGCACGTTCTTTGGCTTCCTTAAGTGCCTGTTCCAATTGTTTTCGCTCAGTGATATCAATTGAAATCCCAACCACGCCAATGATTTCTTTTTTGTCATCAAAAAGCGGAACCCGATGGGTTAGAAAATGAATAATACGCCCATCGCTGTGGGGAATGGGTGGCTCCTCAATGTTTAATTTGGGAAGGCCTGTGGCAATAACTTCAAGTGTGTCCTTTTTAAAAGATTGAGCTGCATCATCACTCCATCGTCCGATAGTGCGCATTTCATCGAAACTCAAGCCTTTGAATTCATCAATAGAGTCTAAGCCGAACATGTTTAAAACATTCTTGTTACAGCCCACTGCGCGTCCCTCTTTATCAAGCCAATACACGTTGCCTGGCATGCAGCCGATAATGGTTTCATAATAACGGATGACTTTTTCAAGAACTTCTTCAACGCTATGATTCTGGCGATGGTCAATGCTTAAGAGTTGCTCTATCTCACCTAGTTGCGTTTCAGGGCTAATACTTGAATTTTTCATCAGCAGGTCCTTTTATCAATCTCTTATCTCAATTTTAGTGTTTCAAAACTGGTTTTGCTTCGGGGAGCAGTGATTGCAAGTCCAGGGGGCCAGATAACTCGTCGGCAGTTTTTTCTTTGGGGCTGTTGGATGCGGATTGTGCGAAAAAGCCGAGATTGCGAGCGGCATGATGGGCGAGTTTCTGATTAGAGATTAAACCAGATAAGGTTTGCAGGCAGCAGGCGAAATAAAACAGTAAGCCTTTGGTGTTTGGCGAGTAGGTTATCACCGGTTCCATACCGGTTATATTAACAGCAGGAGAATAGGGATTCTGGTCTTTCTGAAAGTGTTTCTCGAATTGAGTATGCAAGGTTTCATAATGTAACTGGATTTGTTTTTCGGATAATGGAAGCAAAGAACAGGTTTCATAGGGTTTTTGATTTCTGGCAGATGCCGCAATAAACACTGCATTGGCTAATTTGAAGAGATCTTCTAATGTCTCTGGCAGTGTTTCCTGGGCTTTTAAAGCATCTTGCCAGACTTGCTTATGTAAAGGATTTATTTCATTTTCAGCTAAGCGATTCAGGCATAGTTTAACGAATGATTTTTCTCTTTCATACGGGTTTTGAGTGGCAAAAAAACTACTTAGACTTAATTGGCTGGATAGTGAGGCCGATGGATTCTCTGAGTTTAATTCCTGCAAAAGGTTGTCAAACGGAGATTGAAAAATGACTTTGATTCCTTGCTGAGAGGCGACTTGGCTCAGCTGTTTCTGGTAAAAAGTTTTTCGTTCCAAAATCAGTTTAATGAATTCGCCAAAGGCTTGATCGGTAATTTGTTGATGGAAGGAGAGTTTGATTCCAAATAAAAGATAATCATAAACAGGCAAATGATAATGTATTGTAATATCTGCATTGGGCTTGGCGAGTGATTTCATTAACAGACAGTTCTTCTCGAACTCATTTAACAATATTAGCTCAAAGGGATTACTGGTCTTATCCTGGGCGTTATCCAGAGGGTTGTCGTGGCGAACCGCGGTAATCCTAGCACCAGGCTCCAGGCGAATCTGATGATTCATCAGCTCAATCTCTTCTCCTTTATCGGGCACAGCCCGAAGGCTCGCTCCAAACATACATCCGGCTGTAACAAATTGACTAAACCCATTAAATTGCTGAAAAGGAGAGGATGACTTACCTAACCAGGGGTAAACATAGGTGCCAAAGGTTTCTTGCTGATTTTTAAAAAGAAGGGGTAAAAATATTTCATCCCGTCGTTGTTTATTAAACAGCACAGCGGGTTTCTCAGGCAGTGGCAAAAGATTCTGCGAGCCTGAGGTATGAGTTAGTGCTGCCAATAAGCCCTGGGTTTTTTTAACAGCACGGGCGTTCGGGCTGGGTAATCTTTTATCGTTTTGTTCCTGGTGAAAACAAAATTCACGATTGTTGATAACGAAACTCTGCGCTTCCGGGGAAACGGATTTATCCTCCGTGTGCGGTGTAACGACTAATAGCCCCCGTTTAAAAAACTCAGGATTGAGATATAAATCCGCATACTGTAGCCAGAATGGCATTCCATTATTTTCCTTAATTTCTCTTTTTTCTTCCATTGCGACTGAACCATTTCAATTAAGCATTGACATATTTATGCTTAGTTTAGCTTAAATTGAGGCTGTCATTAATAATTTTATGCAATGTGATTGAATAGTGATTAAATTTTGCTTTTGGAATTATCGTAGGTTGAGCCCTTGGCTTAATGGTGCTGCCCTAGGATAGTTACCTACGTCCCTCGGACAAGCCCTGAGGGCTCCCCTTATTTTTTCATTCAAAAAATACGTACCCTATCAGGTCAAAATGACTTTAAATAGTGTCGTTTCCGCGTAGGCGGAAATCCATCTTGCAAACAAAGTTAGGAATTACCTTGAGAAATAGATTCCCGCCTACGCGGGAACGACACGATAATAGACCTGTTTGAGCAATGTTAAGCCATCCGCTGACTACATAAAAAATGAGGAGATCCCTCAGGGACAAGCCGAGGGACGTAGGAGTATGGGTAAAGCCCTTAAGTAAGTGCCCTACCAAGGGCCCACCTACAAGTGATTGCCGGATTCCCTTGACTTAATGGCAGGGGCTAATAGGAAGACCTGGACTTTGTCATAAGTAAGAATGAATTTAGTCAGATATGATAAAAAATCAGTAGGATGATTTATGTTAGAGCAAAGCATCAGGAGTGGAAAACCTGATGCTTTGTTTATGAAGAATTAAGCGTGTACTGTCAAACTAATATAGGGTCCACGAAAGCCGAAGTCATTGGTTTCAAGCCCATTAATGCGCTGAATACCATCAAAAGCGATTGTTCCTCTGATTGTATCCAATGCATTGAGGAATTCATTAACCTGATAACCCGCTTCCAGAGTTAAATTGGCAGCATTTGAGAATGCATAAGAATAATTAGCACCCACTTTTGCTGTTATACTGCTTACGACTCTGTCCTGTTTTGGCCAGCTAAACCCGAAGTTTGTACCTGCCAGACTTACGTAGGAGTTTGTTTTGCTTTGCCCAGCTAACAAACCATAATCAAAATAGCCTACCAGTCCAACTCCATAGGCCAGCATATAATTTCCCTCGATACTGACCATTGGGCCTGCACCGTCATATTTGCTAATCATATTACCAGGAGCAGCAAAGGTAAGAGAGTGTTTCAGCTCAGCATAGCGGACACCTACTGAAGGCCGTATTGAGAAATTATGATTTACATCGGTATATTTTCTTCCAACTTTCAGATCAACCTGATCAACTTCGTATTTTAAATAAGCGTCGCTTACAAAACCGAAGGATGGAGGAACGGTTGCATCAGGAAATAAAATACTGCCAAATCCAATGGATCCATTTGAGAAATCATTGATTGCATGTGTTTTATTTTCTAAAAACAGATAGTTGGCTTCGATATTATTGGCAGACATAGGGAAATCGTATCCCAGTTTGACATTCCCTGCCCAACGATGCGGGGGGTTAAAGGGTGTGCTTCTGGCTGTAAAACCGCCTGGGCTATTAAATAACCAGCTATCAGTGACCATGCCAATTCCAGTTTCACTGGGTTTTACATAAAAAGCTGTTCCACCAATATAGAAACCACCAGGTGCATCAACAGCACAAAGTACTGATGTACATCCTGCCTCACCCATGGTTCCCGCAAAGGCAGTTCCTGAGGCGTATATACTTGCTAAAAGCAAAGATAAATATTTTTTTCTATACATCATTATTTCTAAATCCTTTTATTTCGTGACGCTGAATATAGCGGGATTTACTATATAAAAAATATAACTATTTCGCAAATCCTAAAATAACGTAGCATCATGTTTTCTGGTTTAGCTGCGCTTTTTAACTCGCAAGCGGGAAAACACTTTTTATGGTAAGCTCGGCAATAGTATAAAATAGAGCAGATTATGATTAAAGTCGGACAGTATAATAAGTTAAGGGTTATCAAAGAGGTTGCTTTTGGTGTGTATCTGGATGCCTATGATTGGGGAGAGGTTTTATTACCCAGAAAATATGTGCCCAAAGACACCGCTTTGGGTGATCTGGTAGAGGTTTTTATCTATTTTGACTCCGACGATCGAATGATTGCCACTACCTCCAGACCTGCTATTCTGGTAGGTAGTTGTGCGCTTTTGAAAGTGATTGATGTAAATCGCGTCGGCGCATTTCTTGATTGGGGGCTGGATAAGGATTTGCTTGTTCCGGTTCCTGAACAACAGCGTCCGATGGAAAAAAATAAATCCTATCTGGTCTATGCAAAACTGGATAATCAGGGACGAATAATTGCAAGCTCCAAACTGGATCGCTTTTTAGAAAAAAATCCTGGTCAGTTCACGCGTGGTGAAGAAGTGGATTTATTAATTGCGGATACCAGTCCTCTTGGTCGAAAAGTGATTATTAATAATCGTCATTGGGGGCTTATTCATTCTTCAGATATTTTCCAGCCTTTGCAGTATGGTAAAAGAACCCGTGGCTATATCAAAACAGTGCGCGATGATGGCAAAATCGATGTTGTTCTGAGGAAAATGGGGCAGGAAAATATTCTTGACCTTTCGCAGCGAATTCTGAGTGATTTAAGAAAAAATGGAGGCTTTTTACCTCTGCACGACAAGAGTACTTCTCTCGAAATAATGAGAGCGTTTAACGAGAGTAAAAAAAGCTTTAAAAGCGCCATTGGCCAGCTTTATAAACGTGGAGAAATTATTATCGAATCGAATGGTATTCGTCTTGTAGACAAGCCTAAATAATCAAATAGCTTATCTTCTTTCTTCCAGCCAATCATTAATCGCTCGAATACTCTCCGTAATGACCGCTGCGGCCTGCTGATAAAGAGGCTCCAGTAATTTTCTTTGGCCTGACTTCCAGTAGCGTTCCAGATATTGACAGGCCATTTTGATACGAAGAGCTCCCACGTAGACTGCGCCGCCTTTTATCTTATGAGCCAGTTGCTGCGTTTTCTCCCAATTTCCCTGATTATGCGCTTCCTTCATCAAAAGAAAGTCCTGAGGCAGGGAGTCTTTCACCATGAAGCTAAGCATATCGGCGAGTTGACTCTCCGTTCCATTGGTTTTTAGACCTTCTTCAAGATCTAGCAGTGGGAACGCATTCAGTTTGAACAGATGCGATTCGATTTGAGGCAGGTCGGAACGATAGCTATTTTCAGCGCCATTCTCAGGGGCATGACGTCCTGGAATAAAGGCAATGACAATATCAGAGCAATTTTTAGCGGTTAAAGGTTTGGTGAGTACTGCGTTCATCCCTGCATCAATACAGCGTTTTTTATTTTCATCACCCGCATGAGCTGTCAGAGCAATAATTGGCGTATGTGTTTTTTTAGTTAATTCATGGACACGAATGGCATGCGTTACTTCGTAACCGTCAATATCAGGTAAGCCGATGTCCATTAAGATTAAATCATAGTGCTGCGTTTTCCAGAGTTCCAACGCTTTTATTCCATTTTCGGCGATATCTACAGTGCATTGAAGCTTGGTAAGAAGCGATTTAGCCGCATGCTGGGCGATAATATTATCCTCGACCACAAGTACCCGATGTTCGAGAGATTGAACAAAAGGGCCGGGCGGTTTAATTTGCTGTGCATAGGTTGTCTCGTAGAGCTCATCTTCCGCTGTTGATGAATACTCTTCAATTCCCAAATCGTCATCAAGCAGCGGCTCTTGCAGCGGAATAATACAGGTAAAGCAGGAGCCTATCCGCGGTTCACTGGTAACATAAATTTCACCATTTAATTCGTCCACAAATTGTTTGACTACCGATAGCCCTAAACCTGCGCCCTTATAAATGCCTTGATAGGAAGGGGTAAGGCGTTTGAATTGAACATAGATTTCCTGCTGTTTATCTTTGGGGATGCCAATCCCTGAGTCTTCAATGGCCAATTTTATTACCAGCTGTTGCCCCTGACGTTTGGCAAGCAGCGCCGTTAACTTCACAAATCCCGTGTCCGTAAAGTTTAAAGCATTCGCTACTAACTCAAGGACAATCCGATGAATTCGCACCTTATCGCCAATCACATAACGCGGTATCGACTTATCAAAATCCAAAGAGAGCGATAAACTTTTTTGCGCGGCGCGGGCACGGTTCAGTTTTATCACGTGTTCTAAAGAATGCCGCAGGTCGAATTTTTTCTTCAGCTTTGGAATTTCTCCCGAGCTTACGCGAATCGCTTCCAGTACTTCATCCATCAGCTCAAGCAGCGCATGACTGGAGGCAATTAAGTTATCGGCATATTCATGAATATGAGGGGTATTGGAGTCCATCTTGAGTAAATCAGCAAATCCAACAATTCCAGTCAGGGGCGTTCGAATATCATGGCGCATGTTCTCAAGGAACTCGGTTTTGGCTTTATTGGCTTCTTCGGCCATCTCTTTGGAGCGCCTCAGGTCATCTTCCATTTTTTTGCGCTCGGTTATATCGACTGAGAACCCCAGAAGGCCGACAATTTCTCCACTGCGATTACGAATAGGTTGCTTTTGCGTCAGAAAAACCCGCTGCTCGCCTTGCGCGGTTGTGACCAGGTCCTCAAGCGTTAGTGAGGTTCCATCCTGCATTACTTTCCTATCAATCTCATCGATTTTCCTGGCAGCTTCATAATCTGTTATTATTTCATAAATTGTTTTACCTATGAAACCTTGTCCATTATGATCAAACAGGGCGATTTGATTGGTATTTGCCCCCATATAAACGCCTTCTTTGTTTTTCCAGAAAATGTAATTAAAAGGCATGCTATTAAAGAGCAATTCGAGAATTTCTAACTTCTGAGTCGGATTCATCCGTTGCGTTCATCAGATTAACATACGTCTAGTATAGATTGATTTGGATGTTAGTTGAACAACAATAGTGAGCTGTGATCGATGATATCGGTGGGCCAGCGATGAGAAAAATGCATTTTCTGAAAAAATATTGTACATTGTGTATTTAATTTGATATCATGATTGTTCAGGATACTCTACGCCTCGAGGGAAAATGACCGTTAATGTTTTTCTATACAATGTGGTTCCTGTCAAAGCCGATTTGACAGCGCTTAATAACAGGCCCGATACCCCATTTATCCTGATTGGAAGCCAATATTGTTTAAGTCATCTTTCCGCTGAGAATAAAGCGCTTTTTGATGAAATTCATCCTGTTCATAACAGGAGCTTTCATCAAATTCATTATCAGGAAGCAGAGCACATCGTATTGAGCCTTATTAAACGTTATGGCGCAGAAAATTTACGGCTCTTATCCAATGAAGACAGTACCCAATTGGTCTGTGCGCAATTAAGAGAGCAGTATGGTATCCCTGGGAACTCTCTTGCCCAGGTATTGCCTTATGTAAATAAGCTGGTGTCAAAGAATAAACTTCAGGGGCGGCTGAGAATTCCCCGGTTTACCCCTTTTGAGAAAAAAGCCTATCAGACTGACGCAGAACTTTACATCAATGAAGTGGTCCAGTCTATCGGCTTTCCAATGTTTATCAAGCCGATTGATTTAGTCAGCAGCATCGATACATTTCATGTTACCGATAGGGACAGCTTGCGAGCAGTATTTGAAAAGATAGCGGAAAAGCCCTGGGATTTTGAAATTGATGAATTCATTGAAGGCGAACTGTTCCATTGTGATGTAATTGTTCGTGAAAATCGCAGCGAGTTTTTTATGGCGGGTCAATATGCCTGGCCACTGGCACGGTTTTCCAAAGGCTCGCCTATGGGGAGCATTCCAGTAAACGATGATAGCCTGCTTTCCCGTTTAAAAGATTTCACTGAAAGGGTTTTAAACTCGCTTGGCCGTTTTTCATCGGCATTTCATATTGAAGTATTTAAGCATAGTCAAACTGGAGAATTAATATTTCTGGAAGCAGCTGCAAGAACGCCAGGCGCAATGGTTCCTGACATGTACAAAATGATCATGGGCAAGCATCTGGAGGAGTTGCATTATCACGTCCAATTATTTCCTGAGCAGGAATTAACAATTGGGAAGCCGCAAACGCTTGCGGGCTGGATCACTTTTCCGAAAATTGAAGGTACTTTGAGTGAAATTAAAAGACCTGAACTCCCTGTTAATTATCAATTTCTAAGTTTTGTCAAGAATGGGGATTCGATGGAGCAGGCCTCAAGCTTACTGGACAGTGCCTGCAGCATTCTGTTCTGGGACCAGTGTTATCAGAACATAAGCAATACATTTAATTATCTAAGATATTTTAACCCATTAACAATATCCACCAGCGAGCTTTATCTGCCTGGAAACGATTAATGGGTTCACTGAGCTAACTATTTTGGCATTCTCGGTGAGCTTGATTCTTCACTTGGAAAGAAGCCAACTATCTCTATAGGTTGTTTCTTATATCTCTTCAGTTCGGCTGCAAGGGATTTTATTTGTGTTTGCAGAGAGGCTTGCTGATGAAGAGCTTCATTGATTGTGTTTTTTGCTTCTTCTATTTTTGCTTTTATCCGCGTACTTTCAAAGGGCACCTTGGAAAAACACTCTATCGCTTCCAAAAAACGGCGTTTTTCAAAAAACTGATCGCCGGCAACCAGTAATAAATCACATCCATATCCCCAATCAATACATGTTAATGTTTTTTTAAGTGCCTCTACATACTGTTCCTCTTTAATTAACTTCTCAATATCAGTCAAAGCCTCGTCAGTAGTTCGATACATTTTATTCTGAATAAAGCCTTTAATTTTCTGCACTTCATCAGGGGCGAATGGAAGCTTATCAAGAATAACCTGCAACTTTTGTTCACATTGCTGTTCTGTTATGTAAGCAAAAATCAGCTTTGACTCATCGTCAATAGAGAGAAAATTCTCTTCATTATTAAACCAGGATGAGATCTCCTCTTCTCTGGTTTTCTTGAGTGTTTCAGGGCTGTCTGACCAAGATCGTGGGATCCTCAGGCTCAGGTTACACACTGTTTTTTTTTCATATTTTGTATTTTCATATTCTGTAATACAAATATTCACTTGATTAATAAAATCATGATGAGGGATATCGATTAAGCACCTGAATCTCACATAATAACCTGGATTTGACTCATATTTAAATTGGATAGTGGATTTAAGCATTTGCCATACAATTGTTAAAGATTTTACGCAGTATACTTTTTTTGTCCATAAAATGCCATGGATCTAACAACGATCCCCAAGGTGAGATGGGCATTTTGCCCATCTCCTGAATGTTAGTCGTTAGATGCTGGTTTGGAAGTGAGTCCATCCGTTTTTTTACCGCAGCATTTGATGTGATTTGTGGTCACACAGGAACATTGTCCTTTCGGAATGCCGGCACAGGAAGGCTGGCAGCCGTTGCTGCTTTGACCTTGCGTAGTTAAAGTTTGTGAAGCAAAGGCAATTGGGCTGGCAAGAAAACAGCTGCTCAGGAATACCAGACCTATTAATTTAGTTTTCATTGTAACTCTCCTTGTCTATAAAATGGGCATGCTCAAGAAAAGTGTAGGCTATAAACCAGAGCATTTAGTTAAAATGAATCAGTTTATATTTGAAGCAGGTGTTTTCGGGAACTGTAGTGTTCATTTTTTCTTGCATTTTTCAGAGTGATCTACAATGCTTTTCTTTAGCATCAATTAAGAGGGCAACTATCATGGCAGATCGTAAACGCATCTTCATCATTGGCCATTCCGGTGCGGGCAAGGGAGAAGCCTCTCTATTTTCCCTGAGTTCGGATGATGGCGAGATTGATACACACGTACAACAGGTTATAAATGCTTTAAAATCTAAAGATTAAATCCATTAAAAAACCATATAACCGGGGCATCGAATGACTGGTTATATTATTCAATTAAGACAAATGAATCAACTCCGGAAAGTCAGCCATCTGCTAAACTGTTAAGAATATAAACAGACTGTGAGCATAAAATGAGACTCATTATTGCTTTTTTTCTAGGATGGATTGCTTTTGATGTCTCAGCTGCCGAATCAGCCTGTAGCTCTTCAGGGGCTTTCAGAAATGCCAATGGCTGCATGCCTGTCGTTTTTGTGGTACGCCATGCGGAGGATACCGCATCGGGTCCTCATGCATTAACTGCTGAAGGAACGAAGCATGCAGAGTTATATATCAGGTTATTCAATGACTACATATGGGGTGATACGCACAGCATCGGTAAGGACAAAAATCCTGCCTGTGTCTGTCCTGTCGGAAAAATAATAAGTATTAGCGACAAGGGAGGAGATGTTTCCCCGCGTAATCCCAACCCCAATCCCAGCTCAAATCCCTATCAGACTATCCTGAAAGTTAGCGAAAGTCTTGGAATCCCGATTACTACAGATAATGGAGAAACCCAATACTGGAGCAGCTTTCAATGGAGTGCGGATGCCAAGAAAAAACTTTTTGATTACAGCGGTAACCAGGCTCAATTTTCTGTAATAATTGCCTGGGATAAGCAGGGTTTAAATCCCACCGCCGAAGATTATGCCAAGCTGGTTACCTGGCTCAGTTCACCGGAGTCGAAGATATCTTATAAAGACTTTACACCATTGCTTAAGAATTTCCCAAATAAACTTCCCGCCGACAGTTCATTTGCTCTGGATCCTTCAAGGACGACGCTCTGGGTGTATTCCGATCAGAATGAAGAAGGGAAGTTCGTTAATATGCGGGTTTACCAGCAGGTCTTTTACAAAAAGGATTGTACAAGTGATCCCTCATGGGCCCCCAAGCTCGACTCTGAATGTATCATTCCGCAACAGAGGAGTTACTAGCTTGCTTAGATACATCAATTGTAACTCCCCACGTTGTGGATAAGTTTGATATTAATTCAATCAAATCGTCTCACGTCATCCTGAACGCAGTGAAGGATCTTCTGAATCTGGCTTAGTTCTAAGCCGTCTGAGATCCTTCGCTACGCTCAGGATGACGTACCTGGGGAGTTACGTTTGTAAATTTTTCAATCCAATTGGTACCGATATTACAAACAGCTGTTTAATCCAGCTCCTAACTTTATTCAAAATTCGATCTGGGTTGCTTCACTTCGTTCGCAAAGACGACAGGTTTGCTTAATGCTTAAGCAATTCATTCTTCAATTTAAAACCACTACTGCGTTCATCGGGCTGTAAGTAATAAAACCTAAATCCAGGCCTTCACTGACTGCATAGACATAGCCTCCCTGAGTTCCGGCGAATAAAAGACCCGATGAATTAACAAAAAGACTAAACACTGTCTGAGCAATACTTCCCCAGTTACCCCCTCCTGTAAGTGCATTACTGGAATACACATATTCGTTTGCTGTGTTCGTAAACAGACTGTTATTCGCAACATAAACGCCTTTAACCGGGCTACCATCAACCAAACCATTGATTGCAGTCCAGCTGATGCCGTTATTGGAGGAATAATAGACATTTCCATTACTGGTTCCAGCATAAAAGGCACTGGTAGTTAAAAACAGAGCGTTTACCGCGCTTCCATCAGGAGAAGAAAGAAGATTCCAGCTGTTGCCATTATTGACGGAATAGTAAATAAAACCACTGGCGGTTCCTGCATACAGCTGATTATTCAGTACAAACACCGCGTTAATGGCGCTGCCATCAGGAGAGGCGGTTTGCTGCCAGCTATTCCCATTATTCAATGAATAATAAATAAAGCCATTGGCATTCCCTGAATACATCACCAGCGGGTTGATCCATAAACTATTGACCGGGCTGCCGGTTCCTGGCATTTGTGGAGTTGCACTCCAGCTTAAGCCGCCAGTAAATGAATAATAGATATTGCCGTTTTGAGCGCCGCTAAAAAAAACAGGATTGCTGGTAAAACTGACTGAAACCTGATGATTAGCGATGATGTTGGTCACTGTAAAATTGCTGCCGCCCATTTGAACTACCGAGCCATCGACAAGCCACTGATAAACAGAAAATCCTGGGGCGGGATTGGCATACAATGGCAGACTTGCGCCGCTGTTAACCACTTGGGTGCCGCTGGGAGAGACACTGCCGCCACTGCCGGCGCTGATGTTCACTGAGTATTGATTTGCTGCCTGTACGCTGATATTCAGGCTGTTAGCAGGACTGGGTTGATTACAAAGCAGTGGACTGGGATTCCCGTCAGGCGCTATCTGGCAAATAATCGGTCCCTCATTGATTTTGCCGGAAATCTGACTGGCGATAATCTTCAAACTTAGAATGCAGGATTGCTTGGCGGTCAGGATAAAAGGATTCGGACAGCTGCCGGCATCAGTTAGTTGAATGACACCGGCGATAGGTTTCATTGTAATAGTGTGCGGTTTGAGCGACTGGTTAGTCACCAGATATTTAACAATGGCTGTCTCACCGCTTACTAATTGCAAAACCACTGGTGTTTGCGGAATCATGGTGAATACCGGAGAGCCGGCTAGTGCCAGATTGCTTACGAGAGATAAAGTTAACAGGCTTAAGACTTTGAATAGTTGGTTTAATTTGTTCACTTTGCTTCTCACATTCTAGCCATCATTTGGACAAAATTAGGGATGTTTGGGGAGCCCACACCGACCACATCATTCCAGAACTGATTTTCTACAATCGTGAGTGATGAATCCCAATTAAATCCAATCTCCTGATTAAAATAAGGATCATGTAGCTTGAAGGCAGAAACAGGGCCTCCGTTGATGGGCGTTGCTCCGCTGATGACAAGATGGGGCGGGGTAATCAGGTTGATCGCCTTGTTCTGCAGTAAACTGGCGTTATAAACATAGAAATAAGGGGCGGCGAGGCCTAGGGGATGAGCGCCCCCTGCCAGTGCTGCTCGGGCCTGATTGACCAAAGTCACTGTACCTGAAAATAAAGGAGTTGCCAGGCTGGCACCGCCATCCCAACAGGGATTGCAGCCGTCTGAATAGGTTAATAAGCCGGTGTAAAGGTCGCCCAGCATAGCAATATCGGGCAGAGCTCGTTTGTTATTCGTACCTTGGGGATAGCCGCCGACAATAAAATTGCTGATAACACTTTGCCAGGCTGGCGCACTGCGATAGCGGCTGACTCCGCCCATACTGCCTGAGTAGAAGGAGCCATTGACCCGGGTTCCCCAGCCTGTTTCAAAAGCATAATTCCAGAATTGGTCAACAAACAGACTGGTGCCGCTTACAGCAGTTACAAAAGCTGAACTAACCGGATATTGCACGCTCGGTTCTGCGCCCATAATAGTGCATGGCCAACTGCTGGCATAGGTTTGATCACCGCAGTCGCCAGCCGCAAAGTTGACGCTTAAACCCTGGGCTGCAGAAAGCTGTAAAATGGCTTCCAGCATTTCAAATGGATGTTCCACATCATTATCCCAGCTGTTGGATACCACATAGGCATTGGAAAAACCGCCAATGGAAAATTGGTTGCTGGTGATGGTGGTCAGCGCATGCGCTACTTCTGCGTTGTTCACATCATCGGTCATCACCAATACGATGTTGGCGGCCGGAGCAATGGTATGTGAGGCGTCGATATCCAGGATAATTTCACCATCCCATCCATTGGGATTGGCACAGGGGCCGGTGTAGGGAGAGCCGTCAGGCTTGACTACCGCAAAGTTACTGGCATTAAGCTGGGGCAGGCTATTTTCTGTATTGTAATGATTAACATGGTTCAGTATCTGGTTTGGGGTTGAGTTTCCGCAACCATCGATGATCACAATAGTTTGATTAGCTCCATCAATGGCTACCCCATTAACCGGGGGAATTTGATTAAGCTGATAGACCGTTCTCAGATGACTGCCGGACACGCCTTGTAAAGAGGTGGTGGTTGGCAGAGCGGCCGGGGTAAACGAATCCCAAAGGAGTTTTATTTCCTCTGGCTGCCAATGTGTGGTGTCGATATTAACATCTTTAGGTTTGAACCTCCGTTTAGGACTCGCGTAAGGGATGTTGCTCAGTCCACTGACTCCTGCCACATGAGCGGCGATTTTCTGAGGGATCAGTGGGGCCTGGTCATTGCCGTAGAAAATCTTGTTTCTGTAACGATAATTATTCAGTTTGATATGAAAAATCTGCTCGATTTGCCCCGCAGTTCCCGTAATTTTCAGATTGGAGTAGAGCGGCTCAACCTGCATGCCCTGATGCTTAAAATAGCTTGTAACTGCCCTGATCATATTCTCATCGGGTAGATAATCACGTTTCACTTCATCCGCATTCAGGAATTGCTGAAAAGCTGGGCTTTGCGGGTCGTATATAGTCTTAACTATCTGATCCAGCTGTGTTTGATTACGTAATTTAAGCCAGAGAGTAAAACTAAGTCTATTCTCCTGATTGAATGGACCAAGACGTTCTGCCTTCTGGATTAATGATAACTCGGGATTGGGCAGCCGAACATCGGCAGTGTGTGCAAATAACGGTGTGATTATGCATTGCAGCAGGATAAAAAATAGTCCTTTAACCAACATTATGAAATCTCCAATGGGGCGATAAGCTAACTGAAAAACGACAAGGCAGCCATAGCATCGCTAGGGAATCGTCTTTGCGAGTGGCCATCTCTTAGCAGGCGATCTAAAGAGAAATGCAGGAGGGATTATTCTAAGCAAAGATAGAATGAGAAGCAACTAAATGCCCTCAATCATAGCGGGTGGGCTTCGTCCAGCAATTGCCTGAAGCCTGTGGCAATTTGATCCGCATTGGCAATATGATGATTTTTATAGGTAGTTAACAGGCCAATAACATGCATTCCGGCATTTTTGGCGGCATCGATCCCATGGGGTGTATCTTCAAAGACCAGGCAGCGCTCTGGAGAAATATTCAGCTTGCTGGCAGTCAATAAATACCCTTCAGGAGAGGGTTTTCCCGTTTTGACATCATCTGCTGTGACAATGGTGTGAAAATATTGCAACAGTTTGCCTTGGCTGACTTTGGAGAGTACGGCTGATATTTCAGCTCTTGAAGAGCCGCTGCAAATGGCTAACTGATTTACCCTGGAAATCACATTAAAAAGAAACGCCTCAAAATCTGCAATCAGAGGTAATTCATTGTGGGTCTGGATAAGCTGGGTGTATGCGGCGACCTTTTTATCAATCAGATCATCAATTTCTCGCGCCGATAATTTATGGTTTTTATTGTGTATCAGTCGAGGGAACATTTCCTTATCCACGAAGCCCAGATAATGCTCAACATATTCCTCATAGCTCAGTGGAGTTCCCAATGGTTTTAGTGCATGACAGCAGGCCTTGTAATGCAGGAATTCGCTATCAAAAATAACCCCGTCAAAATCAAAGATGATTGCGTCTATTTTCTTAAACAACTCGGTCCAGGGCATATTTGCTCCAGAATATAACTGATGGCCAATCCTTTTATTGTAGACAAAACTCATAGAAAAAGTTTATTCATAGGATGAGGGAGAATGATTTCATGAATGATATTTAGTACTGTTAAGGAGAATGGTATGAGAATAATCAGGAAAATGAAGCCTGAGGACAATGCAAGTATGGCTAAAATTATCGTCGATGTTTTAACCGAATACGGATATCGAGATAGCCAGTCTGGGGGTTATGACATTGATAATTTACCAGATAGAATCAGCGATCTTTATGGTTTCATCCAAAAAGAAGGAGGCGTTTATTTTGTGATTGAGGATACTGAGACCCAGCGCATTTTAGGCGGGGGCGGCTTTCGACCGAATGCGGCTTCTTTGAAATACTCTAATGCCAACCGATTCTTTTCACAGGATTTAATCAATCGAAGCTGCGCCTTGGAAAAGCTGTATTTTTTGCCGGAACTTCGCGGTCAAGGCTTCGGTCTAAAGATATTGGAGGAGATCCAGGCGGCGGCAATAGAGAAAGGATATAGCTCAATCTATGCGGGTACGGAGCCCAATCTTAAACAAGCTCAATCCCTATATAAAAAAGCAGGATTTATCCAGTTGGAAACCACCAGGAAAAACTCTGTTTGTTTTCTTAAAGCACTCAAAAACATGCCGGTGATGAAGCCTGGTACTGAAACCGGAGATGAGAAGGATTGCAATTCTGAAACATCAATTCAAAGTGTATGCGCTCGAACTCAAGCAGCCTGATAAAAATAATCTCACAGACACTGCCATTAAGTTAAGCTCAATTGTATATTAAACTGTCATCCCCGCGAAAGGCGGGGATCCATCTCTGAGCTAGCCACAATGCCGACTGAGGAATAGATTCCCGCCTTTCGCGGGAATGACAGAAGCCCTTGATTTAATGGCAGTGTCCCTGAGGGAGAGAGGGTTTTAGTAAGGTTTTTTTTAAGAGATCGTCTCTGGAAGTCTATTTACCCGCAGTGTCGTTCAAGCCAGCATTGTTCGGTGGCCTGATCGCAAATGCGCACGGTTTCGCAGGGCACATAATAGCGTGGCTCTGCTGGAATATTAATGATGACATTGGGTCCCGGTCCCCAGCCGCCACCGTAAAAACCACCCCAGCCATAACCGCGCTCATAGCCGTGATGATGGTGATCTCTATACCCTCCGCCGCCATAAACACCATACCAGGCTTGGGCATTACCCGAGAAAATTAAGCTTAGAAAGAAAGCCGGAATAAGCAGTTTACTCAATCGTTTCATATTATTCTCCGAAAGAAGCGGATAATTCGTTATGGATTTTACCAGGGCCATTTTTGTTAAAACACAACGTCCTGATTGTCGTGAGTGAGAAGAGGCAGAGTAAGGCACAAAGGATTAAATAATACCCTGGTGCCAGCTTATTCTGAGTATATTTGATTAAAAGCGTCGCAATTAATGGGGTTAATCCTCCAAAAATGGCGAAAGTGATGTTGTAGGCTATTGCTATCCCGGTAAAACGGATGGAAGTAGGGAATAAATCCACCAAAAGACTGGGATAAACCATTATCATGCTGCTTAATACGGCAATTAGCAGCAGCGCCGCACTTAAGCTTGCTGTTGTTTCAAAACTTAATATCAGGAAAATAAGATAGCCGAAAATACTAAATCCGAGGGCGCCAAGACAAAGAAGCCGACGCCGGCCAAGGCCATCGCCCATCCAGCAGAAAAAGAGCATGAGGAATGTATAGATTACCAGTGTAATCGTACTAAAGAGATGGGCCTGTTGTTTGGGATAAGTCAAAACGCCGGAGAGATATCCCGGCAGATAGAGGAATAATAAATTAATAACGGCACAGGCTAACACTGTAAGTCCTACTCCCTGCAAAATCTGCCGCCAGTGATTAGCAAGGGCTTCAAAAAATGGAAGGCGGGTTTGTTTATGTTGTGAGTGCAAGGCCAGGAAGAGGGGACTTTCGCTGAGCTGACGGCGGATAATAAAGCTGATAAGGCCTAAGGCACCGCCTAGAAGGAAGGGGATACGCCAGCCATAACTGGCTAACTGTTCTGCTGTTAATAGCTGATTGAGCAGCAGGCTTAGGCTGTTGCCTAATAGAATACCGATGTTAAGGAAAGAGAAGATTACACCGCAGGCAAAACTTCGCTTTCCCCTGGCAACATGCTCGCAGGTAAAGGTTAGTGCACCAGGTATTTCACCGCCGATGGACAGCCCCTGCAAAACCCGAAGAATAATCAGCAGCAGGCTCGCGCCCAGACCCAATTGCTCGTAGGTGGGCAAAAGACCTATTAGAAAGGTAGGAATTGCCATTAGGGCAATAGAAACGAGGAATGTTTTTTTTCGCCCGTATTTGTCGCCAAAATGACTGAAAATTATTCCGCCCAGCGGACGAATAAAATACCCAATCGCAAAAATCGCATAGACGCTCATTAATGAGGCCAGGCGATCACTTTGTGGAAAAAATATTTCACTGATTAAGGGAGCAAAGATGACGTAAATAATGAAGTCATAAAACTCAAGCGCTCCACCTAAGGCAGCCAGTACAATTGTTTTTTTCTCCTGAGAGGACAAATGAAGCTGCGGCATGAAATAGCCTCTGTGAACTTCGATGCTGCAAAATATCACGAAATTCAGGGAAGTAAAATACCCGCTGTAAGATGTTATTTTTCCCCGCCACTAAAATAAGTATCGCAAGTTGCTACCCCAAAAGGCAAAGGCACATCAGTGTTCAATCCAGCCTGGATGCACTTTGTGAGGGGTGGCTAAAGGATTGCGAGGCTTCTTTGTCTCGAAAACCAAAAAAGCGCAGTTTACGATGGCATTTTCGTTCCCCTTGGGGATGAAACCATTCAGGAAGCTCTGGCTGATCCAGCTCAGGTTTGAATATTTCTATTTCAGATTCTGCGTGCTTTAAGCGTTGAATCATCTCCGGAGAAACTCCTTCTGACTGATGCAGGGGTTCAAAGCCGGCATAATCTCTTTTTAAATTACTCAGAGTCTGCAAAATACTGTGATTAATGACATTGAACCAGCCTTCTTCGCTAAAATAACCGGCAATTTCTTTAAACTGAGACAATAACATCGCTTCTAATTCACTGGGTTTGCTGGCATAAATTCCTGATTCATAAACCAGTAAATAACGAGCCAGTTCATTATTGCGCAAGAAGGTATTGTCAATAGTATTGATTTCTTTGGTTAAGGCTAAGGACGTCAGTTGATGCAAGCCATGTAATGACAGATAAGGACATACAGCCAGAACAAAATCAATCATGGCTTCTTTTTGTGTATAAGCGCTATCACTGTAAGTGATTTTTTCATTGGAGCCTAGATCAATTGGATGAAATCGGCTGTCCTGAAGAATTTCATTTTCCAGTCTTTTGATATCCTCAATTGAAAAATCGGCAGACAGTAATTGTGTATGCCAGCGTTGTACAATACTGCGAGTATGTTGCATAGGTTCCCAGGAGTTACCTGACTTTTTTCTTGCTGCTTTAGCTAGTTTAGTGATTTTATTTGCCATAATCACAAGCTCCCTTTGCGGTTATTTTAAATATCCCTCATTAAAACTAAGCACAGATTTGGCAGGTAAACAACCTTTGGCGCAAATAGCGGTCTAATTAAATCAGGAATATCCGTAGGGATTTCTTCTTTCCCCATTGGCTCTTTTTTCAAAATGCTGATAGTCCTGCAAATCAAACCAACTGCCGCCCCAATCCCAGTGATAGGATTTGAAAAGTTGATAAAACGGGGTATTATCTGCAATTTTTCCTGGATAGGATTGCTTTCGGCTCGCAAAATTCTTAGCTTGCTGCGGTAAAATTAAAGCGCCTTTGACATAGGGATTAATCAGGGGATTAATATCAATAGCGCGTCCATAACTGTGCTGTGAATAGATGCCTGGCTGATTGGTCACTTGGCGGCAGTTAAAGGCGGAAGTATTATTCGCCTGCATGGACAATTCGTCATTGCCCTTATATTCTTCCATTAATTTCATTTGCTGAACAGGGTATTTTTTTTGGTACAGACGGCGAAAAATTTCCACTACTTCCGGGGCAATATCCTGATGAACAATCATCATTCCCTGGTGTGTTTTCTTATCAAATCCCCAGTAAGAAAGTTTGATTAAAACCAGTTGGTTAATAGGAACAGGACAGCCTGGTTTCCATGTGTATTGTTTCATCAAAATTTGAGTCGATTCAGGAATGGATTCGATGCGGCTATTAAAGTGTGAATGGGCGTCTGCATGCATTGAAAAGAGCAGTAAAGTAAAGAGAAAAGCGATGCGTCTCATATGAAAATAAACAAAGAATTTGCAGCGATTATAACATTAAGAGGTGCTGCTATCCAAATCAAACCTAACTCCCCAGGTACGTCATCCTGAGCGTAGCGAAGGATCTCAGACTGCTTGGAACTGAGCCAGATTCAGAAGATCCTTCACTGCGTTCAGGATGACGTGAGACGATTTGATTGAATTAATATCAAACTTATCCACAACCTGGGGAGTTACAATTAAACAGTTGTTTGTAATAACGGTACCAGTTGGATTGATAAATTTCATCAGGATCATACTTCTTTTTGAGTTTTAAAAATTCAATAAATTGCGGATATGCTTTTAGAACCTGATCTTTTCTGGCCCAGCGATGATAGGTCAGGAAGTAGCTGCCATTATGTTCCAGGGCCCTGTCGATAATTAATCGGAAATCATGCTGGGCTTTTGCTATGCCTTGTTTTGAATGGTCTACATGAAAATTGAAAACGATACAGGCATAATCCTGTGTGGCCCAGGGTAAATAACTTTCATTGTCTTTTTTTATCAGGCGTATTGTTCCGTATATCAGATTGATTTTGTATTTGCGAAAATCACCGCGTAATTGATTAAACAAAGAAACCAGCTGATCTCTCGGCACATAAATTTCGCTAATCATTTCCGAGGAATTGGAATCAATCAGCTGATGATAATTATTTAAATAAAATCCCATTTGATGCGTGTCAGATCGATAAAGCTGGCCATTGGTTCCCAGATAATAGTTTGAGTAAATTGTAAAGGCTGCCGATTTGTTTTTATGGGCTAATATCAGCAGTTTTGTCCAGTCCTGATTGGTCAATTCTTTCTGTGCTTTTTGCGTATCGACTTGAATATTGACTGGCTTATACAATGAATAAATGCCTTTCTTCATGAAATCATTCGAGGCGGGATCAATTGCAAACTGGAAATCGCCATACAAATAACCTTCTTTTATGCGCTGACTTACCAGAGGAATGAATTGATCGATATTAATTACCTGCACCTCTCTTTCAAGTGTGGTTACCGGTGCCAGGCGCAGTTTGACAGTTGCAATAACGCCAAAGAGTCCATAACCTCCTATAACCAGTTTGAAT
Source organism: Legionella genomosp. 1 (assembly GCF_900640215.1). Taxonomy (NCBI): domain Bacteria; kingdom Pseudomonadati; phylum Pseudomonadota; class Gammaproteobacteria; order Legionellales; family Legionellaceae; genus Legionella; species Legionella genomosp. 1. The sequence continues at coordinate 176,979 of NZ_CAAAJH010000004.1, read as the reverse complement.
AACTCGGCGTTCTGAGTGCGGCTGCATTCCAGCAAATCTCCATTGGCATCCACAAGTGTAAACGATTCGACATCATCAATTATGGGAGACATGTTAAGACCTCTCCCATGAATATTGGAGGACAGGGCGCCGCCAATACTCAATTTGTCCGCCCCGGTTTGCTTTTGCCGGATTCCCCACTGTGGCGGATTCGTTTGATTCTTACGCAGCCAGGCAACTAATTCTGGCCATTCAATGCCGGCCTGAACTTCGACAATCCCTTTGTCACTGTCAAGACCAATTACTTTATTAAAGCGAGACATATTCAGATTAATAGTGCCTCTGCCATATTGTTGTCCGCCCATTGAATGTTGACCGCCGCTAATACTGATTGATAAACCCTTCTGCCTGGCTTTCTGAATAGTATTTTGAATTTCTGTTATTGAAACCGGATGAATGACTTGTAAATGCTGAGTAGGATTTAAGCCGGAATGAATATCATTAAGCAGTATGCCAGGCTGAGTTGGAACAGTTTGGGCCTGACTAATAGAAATAATCAGGCTTAAGGAACACACGACAAGAGCCTGATGCAAAGAGTTCATGACGTTTAACCTGCGAAAATAGCCTGTTTAAAATATAGATTGAATTTTAAGTAAAATCCTTTATTTGTGAACAATGTAATAAGTATTCATGATGTCATGTTCAAGATAGCTTTTTTCAATGTGGGTAAATCCGGCATCTTTTAACATTTCCTCCGCCAGTTCCTCTCCCCAGGCGGCCCCCAGCCCCGCTCCGTTTTGTGACAGTGAAACCGTCATGCAATGCAGACATGAAATGGTATAAATGAGGGGTGCAATAGGGTGATTAGTGTTTTTTTCCACCTGGCTGGAAGTTTTTATATCTTGCATCAGAAACACTCCTTGTGGTTTTAAAGCCTCATAAACAGCCTTGAGGACGTCCTTTGGGCGAGCTTGATCATGAATCACATCAAAGCTGGTAATCAAATCGTATTGATTTTGTTCATGCCATTTCGCTAAATCCCTTCGCATAAAATGAAGATTAGTCAGACCTTTCTGCAGGGCCAGTGCATTGGCATGGTCGATGGTTTCCTCACATAAATCAAATCCATAAAACTGGCTATTGGGAAAATTTTCGGCCATTAAGCTGAGCGCGCGTCCATAACCGCAGCCAATATCGAGCACTTTAATCCCTTGCTGTAGTTGTTCCCTCAAACCATTAACTAAGGGAATAATCTTATCCAGTAAAGCCAGATAAATAGTTTGTCCGCTTTGTTCCGCCATGACGCTGTGAAAACGGTGATAGGCTTCATAAGGCACGCCGCCGCCATGGATAAACGCATTCAGGATTAAATCTTCTACGTTGGCCAGAATAGGAATAAACTGGGCGATCACCGCAATATTATTCGGAGAGGCTGCCCGGGTCAGAAACGCGGCATGCTCCGCTGGTAAAGAATAGAGCTTTTGATGCGTATCATAATCAATGATGCCGCCTGTTACCATCGCATTGAGCCACTCCCGGACATAGCGTTCATTTAAGTTTGCATTCTGGGCAATCGTTTCACTATTTGCCGCGTCCATTGTACTCATTACATCGAAGAGTTTACTGCGATGACCTATTGATATCATTAAGGCTAAAGCGGCGTGGTTCAGAAGCAATAATAAATGTTGCGAAAATTGTTCTGCTTTATCCTGGTCGAAGGCTAGCATGTTGGGTCTCACTATTCCCTGTCATTTAATAAACTTAGGATTGAAATCGGTTTTTTGCAAATCTCAGGTTTGCCCTTTTCGAAGCCGAGATTTGCTATACTATAGCCATGATCTCTTCCTATCCACATAGTATCGATTGGGCTCATCCCTTAATTAAGGAATGGTTCGTTAATCAGTTTGAGACGCCTACCGCACCGCAGATTGAAGGTTGGCCAGGAATCCTGGCTGGCGAGCATACTTTAATTTCTGCGCCAACCGGTTCGGGCAAAACCTTTGCTGCCTTCATGGTTTGCCTTGATCAACTCATGCGCGCGGCAGTGGAAAACAGATTGGAGAATCAAACCGAAGTGATTTATATCTCACCTCTGAAAGCCCTGGGCAATGATATCCAAAAGAACCTTCTTGGCCCTTTAAAGCAAATTCAGGAGAATGCGAATGCGGCGGGCATAATAATGGATGATATTCGGGTGGCTGTCAGAACTGGCGACACACCGGCAAAGGACAGGCAATCGATGTTGAAAAAGCCGCCTCATATTCTGGTAACAACACCGGAATCATTCTACTTGTTGCTGACTGCAGAAAAGAGTCGAGCTTTGTTAAAAACAGTTCGCACTGTCATCGTCGATGAAATCCATGCTTTGGTTAATAGTAAGCGCGGAACTCATCTGGCCTTGTCTCTCGAGCGTCTGGAAAAACTGACCTATGAATTGCCTGTCCGGATTGGCTTATCTGCGACCCAAAAACCCATCGAAGAAGTGGCTAAATTTTTAAGCGGCAGTTCCCGCGCCGTTCCGAATATCGTTAATATCGGTCATCAGCGCCATCTGGATCTTAAGGTAGAGGTTCCTAAAACCGCGCTGGAGGCTGTGACTTCCAATGATGTCTGGGATGAAATTTATGATCGCGTAGCAGAATTGGCCATGCAGAATCGCTCCACGCTGGTCTTTGTCAATACACGGAAACTATCAGAGCGCATGTCGCATCACCTTGCTAACCGCATAGGCAAGGAATTGGTGGCCGCCCATCACGGCAGTTTATCGCGCAAATTACGATTGGCAGCCGAAAATGGGTTGAAAACCGGCGCCTTAAAGGTGATTGTGGCAACCGCGTCTTTAGAACTTGGCATTGATATTGGTACGGTGGATCTGGTGTGCCAGATTGGATCACCACGGGCCTTGGCTGCTGCATTACAGCGCGTGGGCCGTGCCGGCCATTGGCACGGCGCAATTTCAAGAGGCCATTTTTTTGCCACTACCCGCGATGAGCTGCTGGAGTGTGCCGCTTTGGTATATGGTATCTACAGCGGTGATTTGGATCGGTTGATAATACCCGAGCAGCCGTTGGATATTCTGGCACAGCAGATAGTAGCGGCTTGCGCCACCGATGAGTGGAACGAGGACGAATTATTCAAATTAGTGAAACGCAGTTATCCTTATCGTCATTTGAAAAGAGAGGTTTTTAATACCGTTCTGGAAATGCTTAGTGAAGGCATTGCCGCTTCTCGCGGGCGCTATGGAGCCTATCTCTTTCGTGATCGAATCAATGGCATTGTAAAGGGGAGAAGAGGCAGCCGCATGGCGGCCATTATGAATGGCGGTGCAATTCCGGAAACCAATTTATTTACGGTCATTGCTGCTCCTGAGGAGATTGTAGTCGGTACTCTCGATGAAGAGTTCGCTGTGGAAAGCCATCGCGGCGATGTCATTTTGTTAGGCAATACTTCCTGGAGGGTGTACAAAGTTGAAAATACCAGAGGAAGAGTCATTGTTGAGGACGCTCAGGGTGCAGCACCCACAGTGCCTTTCTGGCTGGGGGAAGCACCAGCCCGCAGTAATGAATTGTCTTTACAGGTTTCCAGCTTAAGAAACAAAATAGATGAATTACTTCCAATACCAACAGCTACTGACTCCGCAACTCAGAAAAAAGCAAGGGAATGGTTAACCGCCCACTGTCATGTCAGTGATTATGCTGCGGGCCAAATGATTGATTATGTCTTTGAAGGACGTGCTTTATTAGGGGCAGTTCCCAGCCAAAAGACGATTATCGCCGAGCGGTTTTTTGATGAGTCAGGTGGAATGCAGCTAATTATTCACGCCCCATTTGGTGCGCGTATCAATAAGGCCTGGGGGCTGGCATTACGCAAACGTTTCTGCCGTTCCTTTAATTTTGAATTACAGGCAGCGGCAACGGACGATGGGTTAGCAATCTCTTTAGCCGAGCAACACAGCTTTCCGCTTGAAGATGTTTTTCAGTTTCTCCATCCGGCAACAATAAAAAAGGTTCTGGTGCAGGCCGTTTTGCAATCACCTGTTTTCACAACCCGCTGGCGTTGGGATGCAATCAGGGCTTTGGCTTTAATGCGATACCGCAATGGCCGCAAAGTGCCGCCTAATATATTACGCATGCGTGCAGATGATCTTCTGGCTGCAGTTTTCCCGCAAGCCGCCGCTTGCCAGGACAATCTGGGTGGAAAGGATGTGGAGTTGCCTGAACATCCTTTGATCGATGAAACCATGAAAGACTGCCTGACCGAAGCGATGGATATTGAGGGCTTGCGTGAACTGCTTAAAGCGATTAAAGCGGGAACGATACACTGTATCGCCGTGGATACGCCAACCCCCTCAGTATTTTCGCATGAGATCCTCAATGCAAACCCTTATGCTTTTCTTGACGATGCGCCCTTGGAAGAGCGGCGAACGCGGGCAGTATCTATGCGGCGGATATTACCCGAATCGCTGCAGGGCAATATGGGACAGCTCGATGCGGAAGTGATTGCCGATGTTCAAAGACAGGCCTGGCCAGATATCAGAAATGCCGATGAACTGCATGATTTTCTGCAAACGATGATTGGTCTTTCCCGTGATAATCTGCGTATCCCTGATAGCTGGTCTATGTTGTTTGAACAATTGCAAAATGCGAGTCGTGCGGGTACTGCCCATGTAGAGGGTCAGGCATTCTGGGTTGCAACCGAGAAAAAGAATGCCTATCAGGTAGTTTATCCATCTGCTGTCTTTACAGAGGATTTTATTGACTGGGATAGTCAAGTCTATGAGGCAGATGACGCCTTACTGATGATGCTGAGAGGGTGGATGCAGCATCTTGGCCCAGTCAATGTAAGCGAACTTGTCGATTTATTAAAGTTATCTGAAAGCCAGATCAATAATGGTCTGTTAAAACTGGAAGCAAGCGGTCAGATTCTACGAGGACATTTTCGACAAAACCAGGGCGTAATGGAGTGGTGTGAACGGCGTCTACTGGCAAGAATTCATCAGCAGACACTGGCGAAATTACGAAAGGAAATTGAACCGGTTAGTGCTCTGCAATTTATTCGCTGGCTGGCTAAATGGCAGCATATCACGGGCAAAAGCCAGCTTAAGGGTGAGCAGGGTGTTTTAGAGGTCATCCGCCAGTTACAGGCCTACGAAATTCCGGCAAATGCCTGGGAAAAGCAGATTTTTGCCAAAAGGGTCAGTGACTACAGCCCAGATTTGCTTGACCGCCTCTGTCTCTCGGGTGTGGTGATGTGGGGCAGACCCAGCCTCCATCCCAGTATTGAATCCTCCCTGAAAGAGAAGGATCTTGAAATTAGCAGTTACAAGTCTATTCAGGCGAACAGTGTCACGCCTATAACCTTTTTAATCCGGGAAGAATCAGGCTGGCTGGCTGGAAAATCCGCCTATACTGCAGAGGAATTAAAAAGTTTAAGCTATAACGCCCAAGTGGTTTATACCTACCTGCAAACGCATGGCGCTTCATTCTTCAGCGATATTGTCAGTGATGTGCAGAAGTTAAAGACAGAAGTTGAAAATGCGCTCTGGGAGTTGGTGGCGGCAGGTTTGATAAGTGCTGACAGCTTCGATAACTTACGTGCCATGATAGACCCGCAGCGGCGGATCGGCCGACGCCCTCGCCGCCATAATTTATTCAGTCAGGGACGCTGGTCCTTATTGCGAGCCGCTAAGCCAGTAGAGCCAGAGCGGCGTATTGAGTCCATCTGTCAAATCCTGCTAAAGCGCTACGGGGTCTGTTTTCGCGAGATTGTTATGCGAGAAAAAATTGCGGCGTCCTGGTCAGAATTGCTAAGCGGTTTTCGTCGACTGGAAGCGCAGGGAGAAATCCGCGGCGGGCGATTTATCAGCGGCTTTACCGGTGAGCAGTTTGCATTGGCTTATGCCGTCGATTCATTACGAGCCGCATCCCAGCAATCTGTGGAACAGGAAATTTCAATTTTTGCGGTAGATCCTTTAAATCTGGTGGGTGTGTTATTGCCCGGCGAAAAAATCCCTTCTCGTTCTGGAAGGCAATTGATTTTAAGAACTTAGCCGCATCCTCCAAGCCCAGTTTTCAAAGATTGACCTTGTAACTTGGCGATTCGCCGCCATTAATCACAAAATCAATATTTTTTTTAATAATCATGGCAAACCCTTAAAAATCTCTCTTCCAAGCTGGGGAGAGGGTGATTAAGAGGTGATTTTAAATCCCTCTCTCTAACTCTCTCACTGCCTTTAACTTAAGCTCAAGTGAATATTAAACAGTCTTCCCCGCGCAGGAGGGGATCCATCTCTGAGCCAGCAACAATGCTAACTGAAGAATGGGCTCCCGCCTCCGCGGGAAGGACAAAATTACTTAATTTAATGGCAGTATCTCTAATTACTAATCTCACCGACTGTTATTTTGCCGCTGGTATAGGAATGAGCGCCTGCTCCACGTAGTTGATGTTTATCGACAATTAAATACTCGTCGCGAATCGGTTTTCCTGCAAACCAGCACTCCAGTATTTCGCGTGTACCTGCGGCATACCGCGCCTGGGCGGATAAGCTCGTTCCGGAGATATGAGGGGTCATGGCATGATGAGGCATGGAGCGCCAGGGGTGATCTTCCGGAGCGGGCTGCGGGAACCATACATCGCCTGCATAACCTGCAACTTTTCCATTCTTGCACGCTCTGGCAATGGCATCGCGATCACAGATTTTGCCTCTTGCAGTATTGACGATATACACGCCATTTTTCATTTTGTCGATCAAGGCGTCATTTACCAAATGTTCTGTTTCAGCATGCAAAGGCACATTAATGGTGAACACATCACAAAGCGGGATCATCGATTCCAGTGTCTCATGGTAAACCAGACCTAATTCTTTTTCGGTAGCTTCTGGCAAACGATGCTGATCAGTGTAATGCAGTTTTACATCAAAAGGTTTCAAACGTTTCATGACCGCAAGACCAATTCGTCCAGCGCCAAGAGAGCCTACCGTCATTCCTTCAAGATCGTAAGAACGGGCAGCGCAGTCGGCAATATTCCAGCCTCCATTAATTACCCATTGATAGGAGGGGATGTAATTTCTAACCAGAGCCAGTATCATCATCACCACGTGCTCAGAGACGCTGATGCTATTGGAGTAGGTAACTTCAGCCACGGTGATGCCTTTGGCTATCGCTGCATTTAAATCAGTATGGTCAGAACCGATACCGGCTGTAATCACCAGTTTCAGATTTTTTGCTTTGGCAATCCGCTCGGCAGTTAAATAGGCAGGCCAGAAGGGCTGGGAAATCACGACATCGGCATCAACCAGCTCTTTTTCAAACTCAGAATCTGGCCCTTCCTTGTCAGAAGTAACCACCAGTTGATGTCCCATTTTTTCCAAAAAAGGGCGCAAACCCAATTCGCCGGAGACTGAGCCTAATAACTCGCCTGGTTTAAAATCAATGTGCTCAGGGTTTGGAACGGTCTGACCACCTGGATAGCTATTAATCGCAGGAATATCTTCCCGAGCGTAGGATTTGGGATAGCCGTTTACCGGATCCTTATAAAGAACACAAAGTACTTTTGCCATTAACTTCTCTCCTTGAAAAAATGAGGTATTACATCAATGTATGATCATCATTCAGACTTTGCATGTCAATTACAAAACGGTAGCGCACATCACTCTTGAGGACGCGCTCATAGGCTTCATTCACATAATCAATTGGAATGAGTTCAATGTCGGAGCTGATATTATGTTTACCACAAAAATCGAGCATTTCCTGAGTTTGTTTAATTCCACCGATTAATGAGCCTGCAATACTTCGCCTTTGCGCAATCAGCGGCATAGCAACCATAGGCACATTTTCGGGTGGAATGCCAAGAATAACCATAGTTCCATTGGTTTTCAGAAGCTGCATATAATCACCCCAGTTAATCGCTGAAGACACCGTGTTGATAATCAGATCAAAATGATTAGCGAGTTTGGAAAAGATTTCGGGATTGCTGGTCGAATAAAAATGGTCGGCTCCCAATCGTTTCCCATCGGATTCTTTTTTCATCGATTGACTAAGGACCGTCACTTCGGCACCCATTGCATGAGCAAGCTTGACTCCCATGTGCCCAAGGCCGCCTAACCCAATGATGGCTACTTTTTTACCTGGGCCCGCATTCCAATGCCTCAGGGGAGAGTAGAGCGTTATTCCCGCACATAAAAGAGGTGCTGCGCTATTCAGAGGAATGTTTTCAGGAATCCGCAGAACATAATTTTCATCGACCACGATGGCATCGGAATATCCGCCATGGGTGGTATGTCCGTTAACTCTTTCTTTACTGTTATAGGTAAAAGTAGTGCCTTCCCGGCAATATTGTTCCTCATGCTCCTGACAATTTTCACAATGCCGGCAGGAATCAACAAAACAGCCCACGCCGACATGATCGCCTTTTTTAAATTGGCTGACTTTGGCGCCCACTTTACGGACAATCCCGGTTATTTCATGTCCAGGAACCATTGGAAACAGTCCTGTTCCCCATTCTTCTCGCACCTGATGAATATCGCTATGGCAGATACCACAATATTTTATATCGATTAATACATCATGATCACCGGGAGCGCGGCGTTCAAAACTGTAGGGAGTAAGTTCTTTTTTAGGTTCCAGGGCAGCATATCCTTTTGCGGGAATCATTTTAGTCCTTTTACTGATTTTTTAGTAATCCACATATTAGGCCGATAAAAACAAAAATGCAAAATAATGGATAATCGTTATTGCTTCAGTGCAGCGAGCGATGCTTTCTTGCATCCTGCGGGGAGCTGGGATTAAATTGCAAGTTATTTGTCCAATAGCGATACCATTTAACGCAAATATTTGATATAATGCGCCCCAGTTTTGGCGTCTATTTTCTGGGGGAATGCTTGTCTGACTCATTGGCCTTGGATTCGGGTGTAGTTGGTGTGCCTCGTGGTGGTATGAAAGCCTGGTTGGTTTGTCTTTCTGCAGGTTTATTTTTCTTCTATGAATTTTTTCAGCTAAACATTTTTGATGTAATCAATCAGCCCTTACGGGATGATTTCAACCTGAATGCGGCCCAGCTAAGCTGGATGTCCAGCATGTATCTGTGGGCGGACATTCTTTTTCTGTTGCCGGCAGGATTGATTCTCGATCGATTTTCACCGCGTCGGGTCATTCTGACTGCCATGTTTATCTGTGTGGCTGGCACTTTGGGTTTTGCAGTCACTCATTCGTTTCTCTTAGCCTCTATATTTCATTTTTTATCCGGGATTGGAAATGCGTTTTGTTTTTTATCCTGTGTAGTGCTGGTTTCACGCTGGTTTCCTCCGCGCCGTCAGGCATTTGTGATTGGTTCTTTAGTGACCATGGCCTTTTTAGGGGGAATGACAGCGCATACGCCTCTGGCTCAGTTAGTTAATAATTTCGGCTGGCGAAACGCCCTGCTGATTGACAGCGGCGTAGGCGGGCTGCTGTTAGCATGGATTGCTATCAATATTCAGGATAGCCCCCATAAAAGCAATGTTTCTCGTTCTGCTTCCCGGCCTGAATTACTGCCTGGCTTTTTCCAGGCTTTAAGCAACTCTCAAACCTGGTTAGCCGGTTTATATACTTCTTTTCTGAATCTGCCGATTATGGTGCTTTGCGCTTTATGGGGCGCGAGTTATCTTCAGAAAGCGCATCAGTTATCCGAAATGGCTGCCAGTAATGTAGTCAGTATGATTTTCATTGGCAGTATTATTGGCTGCCCGCTAGTGGGCTGGCTTTCCGATTACCAGGGACGCCGAAAGCTATTAATGATCGCAGGCGCTATAGGCAGTTTAATCGTGGTAATGCCGCTCTTTTTCAATATGGAATTATCGCAGTTCCAGCTAAGCGCTCTCTTTTTTATGCTGGGTTTGTTTACCAGCACACAGGTAATTAGCTATCCATTAATAGCGGAAAGCAATACGTCTGAAAATACGGGTGCTGCAACGGGCATTGCCTCTGTGCTCATTATGGGAGGCGGTGGTATTGGACAGGTTTTATTTGGCTTCCTGATTCAACACCATGCGGGCAGTGGTACACAAAATTACTCAACGGCGGATTTTCAGTTTGCAATGTGGATGTTTCCCTTAGCTATCATCCTGGCATTTATTGCCTCTATGCTCATACGCGAAACTTACTGCAACCGTATTAATTAAGGAGTGAACATGCATATGGTGGAAGAATACCGAGAAACTGGAAAACTTCGTGAGTCATTGCTCCCCTGGCTGGTTTGTGTGAGCGCTTCTCTATTTTTCTTTTATGAATTTATTCAGGGCAATATGTTTGCCTCCATTGCTGACAACATCATGCAGGATTTTCATATTCAGGCTGATAAAATGGCTTTTTTGTCCAGCATTTACTATGTTTCCAATGTAATTTTCCTGTTCGTAGCGGGTCTGGTTTTAGATACCTACTCCACTAAAAAAACAGTATTGCTGGCCATGTTTTTGTGTGTTTTAAGCACATTTATTCTGGCAAATGCTCAATCGTTTTATCTGGCATTACTTTGCCGCTTTATTACTGGTATTGGCAGCGCTTTTTGCTTTCTTGGCCCAATTCGCCTGGCCTCACGCTGGTTTCCTCCTCGCAAGATGGCAATGGTTACCGGTATTATCGTGACCATAGCCATGACTGGCGGCATGTTAGCCCAATATCCTTTAACCAAGCTGGTATCACAGGTTGGCTGGCGGGATGCGCTGATTCAGGTAGGATGGCTGGGAATGGCTATATTATGCCTAATGTTCTTTGGCATTATCGAGAAAAAACAAGTCAAACCATCCTCTTCCTCTCAATCACTGAATGTACTTTCAGTTGCTAAACAAACCTATCTGAATCCTCAAACCTTAAGGGCCGCGTTATATACCAGTCTGATGAATATGGCAATTGCAGTATTTGGTGCCATGATGGGTTCTTTGTATCTGGTACAGCGCCTGGGAGTCAGTAAAGATGATGCGTCAATGGTGAATACCTTGCTATTCCTTGGTGCAATCATTGGTGGCCCATTCATTGGCTGGATCTCCGACAAGCTGGGTCTGAGGATATTACCTATGAAAGTCAGCGTCATTGCATCGCTGGCTACATTACTGGTCGTGCTTTATGCCCCGGTTTCTCTGCCAGTAATGAAGATTTTATTTTTTCTGCTGGGATTTTTTACGGCAGGTCAGGTCATTAGTTATGCGCTGGTTGCAGAAAGTAGTCCCATATCGATTACAGCGACTGCTGTCAGCGTAATCTCGATTTTAACCCAGGGCGGCTACATTATTTATCAGAATCTCTTTAGTGTGCTATTAATGAGTCATGGGGAAATGCAAATGCACGGCGGTACACCGGTTTATTCGTTAGGCGATTACCAGTTTGCTGCCATTATTTTGCCTATAGGCTTGTTAGTCGCACTGTTTTCTCTATGGGGATTAAGAGAAACTCATGGCCGGCATGTGGAGGCGTAATATGTTGGGTCGCGTTTGTATATTATTGATGGATTCTTTCGGTCTTGGCGCGAGTCAGGATGCAATCCGCTATGGTGATCAGGGCGCTGATACCTTTGGCCATATTCACGCTGCCTGTGCCGAGGGGCAAGCCGACCGCGAAAATGTTCGTCAGGGTCCATTGATGCTTCCTAATCTGGCACGCCTGGGCCTCTATCATGCTGCTTTGGCAAGTACCGGTATTCCCCGCATCGATTTGAGCACTCTGGATGAGCCTCAAGGCTATTATGGTTATGCGGTGGAACAGAGTCTGGGTAAAGATACGCCCAGCGGACATTGGGAACTGGCAGGGGTTCCTGTTTTATTTGAATGGGGCTATTTTCCAGATACCCCAAACTGTTTTCCCGAAAAATTGATCGCTGATTTTATCAGAGAAACCAAAATCGCCGGAGTATTGGGTCTTAAACATGCGAGTGGCACCCATATTATTGATGAATTGGGTGAAGCGCATATTCTTAGTAATCAGCCAATTGTTTATACCTCCGCTGACAGTGTGTTCCAGATTGCGGCCCATGAAGATTATTTTGGTTTAGACAGGCTGTACGAAATTTGCGAAGTGGCAAGGCGCCTGGTGGATGAGTACCAGATTGGCCGAGTGATTGCACGCCCCTTTATCGGCAAGCCGGGAGCGTTCACTCGAACGGGAAATCGTAAAGATTACGCCACTTTGCCGCCGGCACCCACCTTACTGGATAAGCTCAAAGCAAATGATCGGGAAGTGATTGCAATCGGAAAAGTAGCTGATATTTATGCCCATCAGGGTTTAACTCAAACCATTAAAGCTGACGGCAACATGGCTCTGTTCGATGCAACTCTGAAGGCTATGAATACAGCACCATCCGGTAGCCTGGTCTTTACAAATTTTGTTGATTTTGATTCTTCTTTTGGACATCGCCGTGATGTTATTGGTTATGCACGGGCTCTCGAAGCATTTGATGCCCGCCTGCCTGAACTTCTGTCGATATTGCAACCAGACGATTTGGTCGTAATAGCGGCAGATCATGGTTGTGATCCCACCCAGCCGGGTTCTGATCATACCCGCGAACATATTCCGGTTCTCGCTTTTGGCAAGAATACTCCCAGCTGCTTTATTGGCAGAAGAGACAGCTTTGCTGATATTGGACAAAGTATTGCCGAATATCTCGCTATTGAGCCACTGGAAAACGGCGTCTCTTTTCTTAAGACAGCAGCCCCTGACAATGTATCCTGAGCGCTTTAATCAATATTGTAATGGACTTGTTAATCGACTGACCTCTCTTCGCAAATCAATCCTCTATATTCTTTGGTCGGCAAACAGGCCCTTAAAGGCTTATGAGATTCTTGAATTGCTGCTGGAAACGAAAATTAATGCACAGCCGCCTACTGTTTACAGGGTCCTGGATTATTTCGTTTTCGCAGGATTAGTGCACAAAGTAGAGTCGATACAGTGTTATACCCTTTGCCAGCAGCCAGAGCAGCATTTGCCATCCGAACTCTTAATGGTCTGTAACCACTGCCATCAGGTGCAGGAAGTGTATGATAACCAGCTCAGGCAATTATTCAAACAGATCACTGAAAATTCTCATTTCAACCTGGGGCAAGCAGCTATTGAATTGAAAGGCCTTTGCCAGCTCTGCGAAGAACAGGGCTGCCTGACTTGCCAGCCTGATTGAGCAGCACCGCCTGAGGCTCATAAAAAATATTTCAATATCTATTGAAAATGACTAATCTATCCCCATTTGACAGCTTTGACTTTAAAAAAGAGGAATCAGCCTTGGAGCAATATCGCGGTACTACGATTCTTTCGGTACGACGAGGGAATAAAGTAATTATTGGGGGCGACGGTCAAGTGACACTGGGTAACACGGTGATGAAGGGAAATGCCCGTAAAGTACGCCGTATTTATAAAGACAAGGTGATCGCGGGCTTCGCTGGCGGTACCGCAGATGCCTTCACTTTATTTGAACGATTTGAGCGAAAACTTGAGATGCACCAAGGCCATTTGGTTCGCGCAGCAGTTGAACTGGCAAAAGACTGGCGAACCGATAAAATGCTGCGCCGCCTGGAGGCTCTGCTGGCTGTTGCCGATCATAAGGCTTCTCTGATTATTACCGGAAATGGTGATGTGATTGAACCGGAAGCGCATGGACTGATTGCAATTGGTTCCGGAGGTCCATTCGCTCAGTCTGCCGCACGCGCTTTGCTGGAAAACACCGAATTATCAGCCCGGGAAATCGTGGAAAAAAGTCTGCAAATTGCAGGTGAGATTTGTATCTACACCAACCATAATTTAACCATTGAAGAATTGGATAGTGAGCATGAGTAATACTATGATGACTCCACGTGAGATCGTACAGGAGTTAGATCGATATATTATTGGTCAGGATGAAGCCAAAAGAGCAGTAGCAATTGCCTTACGGAATCGCTGGCGGCGCATGCAGATTCAGGATGACTCATTGCGCAATGAAATTATGCCTAAAAATATTCTGATGATTGGTCCAACTGGCGTTGGTAAAACTGAGATTGCACGACGGCTGGCCAAACTGGCGCAAGCACCCTTTATCAAAGTAGAAGCTACCAAGTTTACTGAAGTAGGCTATGTTGGGCGTGATGTCGATTCAATTATCAGAGATTTGGCTGATATCGCTATTAAGCAGGAACGCGAAAACGCGATGCGAAAAGTAGAGCATCTGGCAGAGGATGCGGCTGAAGAGCGTGTACTGGATGCCTTGCTTCCTGCCGCTCGTGGTGCCACGTTCGCCAGCGAAAAAGAGAACTCAACCCGGCAGGTTTTTCGTAAACAGCTGAGGGAAGGAAAGCTTAATGATAATGAAATTGAAATAGAAATTGCTTCTTCACCCGTAGGCATTGAGATTATGGCCCCTCCGGGTATGGAAGAAATGACCAGCCAGCTGCAATCGATGTTTCAGCAAGTGGGAGGCAACGGCCGGACTAAAACCCGTAAAATGATCATTTCCAAAGCCATGAAAATTTTGCGTGAAGAAGAGGCGGCAAAGTTAATCAATGAAGATGATATAAAGCAACGGGCTATTGAAAAGGTCGAACAGCACGGCATTGTGTTTATTGATGAGCTGGATAAAGTGGCCCAGCGCGCAGACACTGGAATGAGCAGTTCTGTTTCCAGAGAAGGAGTTCAGCGGGATCTCCTGCCTTTGGTGGAGGGTTCTACTGTGTCAACCAAATATGGAATGATTAAGTCGGATCACATTTTATTTATTGCTTCCGGTGCATTCCATGTCGCGAAGCCTTCGGATTTGATTGCTGAACTTCAGGGACGTCTACCCATTCGTGTGGAGCTGTCGGCATTAAGCGTGGAAGATTTTGTCCGTATTCTTACTGAGCCAAGCGCATCATTAACCGAGCAGTATTCAGCATTAATGGCTACTGAAGGATTAACGCTGACCTTCGACGAAAGCGGCATTCGTCGTATTGCTGAAGTGGCCTGGAAAGTGAATGAACGTACTGAAAACATTGGCGCCCGCCGTCTCTATACGGTTATGGAACGTCTTTTAGAGGTTATTTCATTTGAGGCAACGGATAAATCAGGGGAATCGGTTCACATTGATGCAGCCTATGTTGAAAAGCACTTGGGTAAACTGGTTGATGATGAGGATTTGGCTCGATATATTTTATAAGTTTGTTGCAATGTCTATTGATTAAATAGACAGCGCAATTTAATGCTATAGAATTATGACACTAGCTATTCCTCGGACTATAATCCTATAAAGGATTGAAGATCAAACATAGGTGTTAATGAGAGTGTTTACCAGAAAATCCTCTCTCTCAAGCTGGGAGAGGGCTAGGGTAACTGCCATTAAGTTAAGGAATTTTGTCATTCACGCGAAGGCGGGAATCCCATTTCTCAATCGGCATTATAGCTGGTTCAGAGATGGATCCCCGCCTTCGCGGGGAAGACAGTTTAATATACAACTGAGCTTAACTTTATACTTGAGGAGAGAGGATCTCGAAGGCAAAATGTCTTAGGTTGACGCTTATGTATTGCATTACATTTAAAGAATTGTTGTATTTGTTCCGCGGTATGGCTTATAAGGATCTGAAAGAATGCCAATTCCTTTCATATTGTTGGTAGAGGATAATTTAATTGCTTTGACCACAATTCAAAGTTTAGCCAAGCAAAGCCAGTGCCGCTGGCTATCTGCCGATAATGCTGAACTGGCGTTTAGTTTGGCTATACAAAATCAATTTGATCTGATCATCACTGATTTGGGATTACCTGATTTTTCCGGCCTGGAGCTGGCAACCAGGATCAGAGACTGGGAAGTTTTAAATAATAAAAAACCTGTTCCTATAATTGGACTCACTGTTCATGCCATGAATGAAGAAGCGCTCTCGGCTGGAATGAATGATTTATTTATGAAACCGCTGACGAAGGCTGATTTTCAAAAATTACTGGCTGATTATGTGAGCAAATAACCACTTGTTATATTGTATTTTAATTCATCTCCAGGCGTCTGTGCTTCTATACTAAAATCATACACACGATTTGTGAGATGTATTATGGCAAGACCTCCTCATTCCAAATGGCTTAAAATAAAAGAACAGACCGAAGCAGAAAATAACCATTCTCCGGTTGATACCGACGCTGAAATAAAAAGCAGATTCCTTGATACGCAAGCGGGCAGCCCTGTTGATACGGCAGAAGAGCTTGATGCCCAGGAAAATAATTTAGGGCCTGAGGATAGCCGGATTGAAACAGCTGAAGAATCATCTTTTACCATTAAGCCTTGAAGACTAATCGATAGTTTTACCCTGCTCAAAAATTGAATTTATGATATCCTGTCCTGATTAAAAAAGAGGAAGATTAAATGGTTTTTATATTTACTGTTACAACAAAAGATTACGCTCGTGATGAATTCATTCATTCCTTTGAAATGATGAAATCAGTTCCCGGATTCCAAAGTATTGAACTGTATCAGGACTGTTCTAACATCAATAAATTTACCTGTGTCGAATATTGGGATAGTCATGAAAGCCATGCGCAACATGTGAAAGAAATTCCTGATGAAATCAGAGATCAATGGCTTAACCTTCTGGAAGAACTTCCACAAGGCCAGTTCTGTAAAAAAATTACAGAAATAACCATTTAGCAGCATGCTGTATCCAGAGACTTTTGAAATCGATTACACTCGATCCCGGGCCCCCGTGAGCCCGGACTCTCTGGCGCAATGAGCGCAACAGTAAAACTCGCCGTTCGCTTCTATTCCGTGCCCTATTATTTTACAGGAACAATGCTTGCATTCAGGGGCTAATTCCTGAATAGCGCATTCAAAGCAGTCAAAAGTATAGTGATTGCCATTTTGCTGGATAACCAAAGGATTCTGATAAGCATTTCCACATACTTGACAGGTAGACATAACGATCTCCTTATCGGTGTCTCATTCTTTAACTATAGTCTTATTTGAGACCAATCAGAATCGGATGATCTCAGTTTGCTATAATTTAATAAGGATTGTATTCATTAGGGAGATTATCATGCCACGTGGAGATAAATCAAAATATACGGCCAAACAAAAACGCAAAGCCGAACATATTGAAGACAGTTATGAGAAAAAAGGCGTCCCTCATAAAGAGGCCGAAGAACGAGCCTGGCGCACTGTCAATAAACAGGATGGCGGTGGAGAGAAGAAGTAGGCGATGGACCTTGGCCCAAAGTACGGCTTTACGATGCCACGTACCGTGACTTCCCCAGCCATGTCGTCTTTGCGAACATAGTGAAGCAATCCAGATCGAAACTTGCTCGGGGGGAGACCCAATTGCTTCACTACGTTCGCAAAGACGGTTTTTTGTGCCCCTATATTCAATTTATCAATGCGCAGTTATTCGTCGATTTTTTTGGAAAAGGCCATCGCTATCTCTTTACTTTCAGCATTCGTATACAAATCTCGCAAGGATAGAGACAGTGTCGATTTTAACTCGCTGTCCGCTTCGCTAAACACCTTTGCCCAAGGCTGCCAGTCATCATGCTTCAACTCATTCTGTACCGGCAGCTGAAAGGGTAATTGTTGAGTTAACCAATAAAGCGAAACATCACTTAAATCACGGCTTAAATGATAGGTCTCATCGTTGTCAGGGTGAATCAGCTTTAAATTTTCCAGAATTTCAATCATTTTACCAATATCTACCGCATAAGGTCTTACACTGGCTTCTGTTAATTCTGCCAATGTTAATCCTTTACCTCGCTTTTGTGCTTCCCATAAAAGCTTAAGCCACAGTAAGGCATGAAGAAAACCTGGTAAAGCCGTGCCGGTTCGTCTTTGATGATGTACAGCCAATGCATAGGAAATTTCCGCACCCAATAAGGTAATAATCCATACCCAGTATATCCAGACAAAAAAGATGGGAACGGTGGCAAAAGCGCCATAAAGCAACTGATAGGTATTGTAGCGCCCCAGATAATAGGCAAAAGCCTGCTTTGCTGATTCAAATAAAATGGTTGCGAATAATGCGCCCCAAAACCCGTGGCGAAATTGCACAGGCCGATTAGGTACGACCACATACAAAAAAGTAAAACCGGTTAATGATAGAAAAAAAGGTAAATAATTGAATAAAAAAGAAGGAGTAAATGGCGTCTTCATAAGGGGGAGAGAAAAAAGATAGGAGCTCGCAGCCAGACTTAAGCCTAAAAAGACTGGTGCAAGCGACAAGATAGCCCAGTAAAGTAAAAACGCCGAAACACCGTGGCGAGAGCAATTCACTCGCCAGATTTTATTCATCGCCTTTTCAATAGTCACCATAACTAATAGCGCAGTTACTATAAGAAAAATGACTCCCCATACCGGTAACTTTGAGACTTGCGCGGTAAATTGCTGAATATAGGTCTGTATAACCGCACCGGTAGCGGGGACGAAATTATCGAAAATGAAATTCTGCAGGGGCTGGATAAGGCCCTGAAATACCGGAAATGATGACAAGATGGATAAACCAACGGTCATTAATGGAACGATCGCTAAAAGACTGGTAAATGCTAATGCAGACGCTCGATAGGTGCAGTCATCTTCAAAAAAATGATCCACCACAAAATAGACAAAACGTTTGCTGGTTTCATAGCGGTTTTTCAGCCAGATTTTCAAGTCCATTCGTTCGCACTGTCCTTTAGAGTTTTTATACCTATTGTATCATCGATACCGTTGAGAGTGTTCATCAAACTGTGTCATGGCATGTCACAGATTTGGGAGATCTCTCACTACGTTCGAGATGACGGCGTGCCTCATGCTGTCTGACTGATCTGTTTCAGCTGCTTCCTGAAGGATAATCTAAACATTAGTATTAATCCCAATAGATATACAATGCCCGCCACGAAACAAAAAAAGCCAAAATGAAGATTATTATGCTCTACATAGACATGATTAGCTATCTCCACGCCAATCGCCTGAGCACACATACTGATTAAACTGATCATTGCATATGCTGTTCCTTTTGCAACCGGCGTGCAGAATAACACATAGCGGTTTAATGGTGCCTGCAGTACGCCCAATGCAAATCCATAAATCACAAGGCCTGGCATTAACCAGATGTAACTGGAGGAGAATAGTATTGGAAGTAAATAACAAAGTAATAAACCCAAACTGAAAATCAGGGAACCATTAATAATAATTTGTCTGATCGATAGATGATGGGTGAGCCTGCGCAGATAAAAGTTACCGGCGATTCCGGCACTAAAGATAGGTAATTGCCAGAGTGCATACTGAACAACGCTTAGTTTCGCATCCGTAACTAAAATGATCGGCGAGATGGCAATCCAGGCAATACAGGGAATTGCCAGAATCCCCGAGGCAATCGCACCGATCATGAATTCACTGTTGGTTAGTAACCTGAAATAGTTTCCTGCGATTACACGAGGCGCCAACGAAATTTTCGGTATCAGCTCACCGTCTTTTTTCCGAGCCCCCACTGATTCCGGCATAAAATAGTTCAGACCAAGCAGGGCAATAAAAGTAAAAAATGCGATCAGCAGAAAAATGCCTCGCCAGTGAAATAACAGGATGAAGGCGGCACCAGCCAGCGGCCCAATAAGAGGAGCCAGAGAGGCAACATTGGATAGAACAGCGATTAAACGAATAGCGTCCATTTCGGCAAAAATTTCCTGCAGAGTGGCATAGCCCACCACCGCAATAAAACATAAGCCCATCCCCTGAAAATAGCGGGCGATCAAAAACTGGGTCATTGAGTGTGAGCCGGCAATGAGTAATGTAAAAATTCCAAACAAAGCGACTCCAACGAGCATGACCGGGCGTCTGCCGAAGGCATCCGAAAGTGGGCCTAGAAAAAGCTGCAGACTGGCTCCACCCAGGATATACACGGTTAAAGACGTAGCGATGGCTGCTTCTGAACCATTAAATGATGAAACCACCTGGATCATTCCTGGCATGATCATATCATTGGCAATGTAGGTCAGGAATTGGTACAGAACGAGGAAACCTGCAAAATATAAAGCCTGTTTCCGGGAAATATTAATTAAAGGCTGTGACATGGCAATCAACATAAACAAAGAGAGCATTCACAGATGGTGTTACCAATAGCCGCCAATCATCCAGGCCCGACTGCTGATTTTCACAAATTGGGCAAAGTGCTTTGTAGAGCGAATGAATAGTCTCAAAAAAAAGTTCACTTATTATACATTGCTTTTTAATAGATGGCTATCCGTCAAACTTCTTGCTAATATAGAGGCTCATCAGTTCTCCTGACTGTTGTCCTCTTTTTGGTTGGCTAAGAAAATGAACAACTAACTTCATATTATGCCCTGGTGCATATCAAAGTACCTGACGCTTCAATGTCGGGATTGTTACAAGAATGTAGCGCTCCTGTTCTCTCATGTTGCTATTAATATTTCAGCGGGTTATGAGAGTGCTTTATTAGGATTGAATTATGACTAAGCAAAAATCACTGACGGCAATTCTGCCTTTGTTTTTGGTATTATTTATCGATGGAATGGGGCTGGGTTTATTATTTCCCATATTAAATGCCATCATTATCGAGCCAGGATCGGGCTTTCTACCAGCTTCTCTCAGCGAAGGTATGCGCGATTTTTATTACGGACTGACCATTGGCATCTTTATGCTCTGCTGGTTTTTTGGCGCGGCAGTGTTGGGTGATCTTTCTGATAATGTCGGGCGTAAAAAATCATTGATGATCTGTCTGGTAGGGGCTTTCCTGGGCTATTTGCTATCGGCAATCGCAATTATGTACAGCAGTTTCTGGGCCTTGATTCTCGGCAGAATGATTGCAGGATTTACGGCTGGCAGTCAGCCTATTGCGCAGGCTGCGATTGTTGATGTCAGTTCCGAGGATAACAAGGCAAGAAATATCGGCTGGATCCTCCTGGCGGTTTCCCTGGGATTCGTGCTTGGCCCCGTTTTTGGCGGCCTGCTTTCAGACTCCCGTCTGGTAGGCTGGTTTAATTTTTCCACACCGATGTATTTTGCTGCGGCGATCTCGCTGTTTAACGCGATCATTCTGTCATTCTCCTTTAAAGAAACCTTCACTGGGGGGAATGAGAAAATTAATATTCGCTGGCATCATTCCATCAATATTATTATTTCAGCCTTTAAACATCCCAAAATTTCCAAATATTCGGTGGTACTTCTGATCATGATTTTTGGCTGGAGTAACTATTTTTCATTCATCCCCATGTATCTTTTCCAGTATTACCATTATTCAGTAATGGAAAACTCCTTTTTCCTGGCATTCATGGGACTTGGATTTAGTATTGGCTGCGGCTATATTGTTGATTTTTGCACCAGGCGCTTTGAATATAACAGGGTAGTGATTATTGGGTTATTGATAACCGCTTCGCAAGTGTTGATTATGCTATTGGCCGGCGAAGCCTGGGTTGCATGGACGGCTACTTTTATTATCGGTATTAGCCTGTCAGTCGCATACTCAGTGCTTTTGACTATTTTTTCTCATCTGGTAAGTGCCAGAGAGCAGGGTTGGGTTATGGGCGTTACCGGCTCGATTATGGCCTTATGCTTTGGCCTGACCTCTCTGTTCACCGGAATAATAGCGCAGGTAGGCGCCAGTTTACCTATGCTTCTGGCTGTAGGCGGATTGACGTTTAGCGCCTGGGTACTCTGGATTGTCAAATCGACCATTCGATTGGCATCTCCTCTCCATTCCCCTGTTCAGGAAATTAACGAGGAAGTTCTGTAATGAAACAAAAACCCTATATTTTGATTTTATATTACTCACGCAAAGGGGCCACCGCGCAACTGGCGAAATACATTGCCAGAGGCGTTGAAAGCATTGAAGGGATTGAGGCCCGCCTGCGAACTGTTCCAGCCGTCTCGCCGGCCTGTGAGGCGACAGCTCCTCCGGTTCCAGAGGAAGGAGCTCCCTACGCCAGTCTCGAAGACTTGCAGCATTGCAACGCTCTGGCTTTGGGAAGTCCTACTCGTTTCGGGAATATGGCGGCACCGCTTAAATATTTTCTTGATTCAAGCGCTACATTATGGCTTTCAGGTGCTTTAGTGGATAAACCAGCCTGTGTATTTACTTCCACCGGCTCCATGCATGGCGGCCAGGAGACGACATTAATCAGTATGATGATGCCTTTGCTGCATCATGGCATGATGATTTTAGGGATCCCTTATACGGAAGCGGCGCTTAACACAACTCAATCCGGAGGTACTCCCTATGGCGCTTCTCATGTGGCGGGACTCGATAATCAAAGTCCCTTAACTGAAGATGAAATCGTTCTGGCTCGCCGCCTCGGACAGCGATTGGCTCAGGCAGCCTTGAGACAGTTAGCTGAGCTATAGGGACACTGCCAGAACCAACAGCAGCCAAACCTGTCGTTGTCTTTGCGAACAAAGTAAGCAATCCAGATCAAATTTGAACAAAGTAAGGAGGTGGATTGCTTCGCTAACGCTCGCAAAGACGGTTTTTTGTGTACCTATCTTCCCTCAGTCAATATTTTTAGATAGCTCAGGGATGCATATTTCATGTTGATAACAATCTCTTCATCATGTATAGTAACAGTACATTCTGTATCAGTTTAAAATTAATCCAACTTGTTAGAGATGTCATTATGCATGCAACTTATTCTTACATCCAGATAAACACCAAAGCCTCCTCAATCTCTGCTGCTCTGGTTATTGGAACACTTAAGAATAAGATGACTGTCCTTCGCCTTCCTTGCCTCTTGTCGTTGTAACCTCGGCATTGTGCTTGGACAGGACATTATTAGCGCAACTACTTATACGCAATACCATATTTATCAATGGAACAGATAATCTTGGTTTAACTGAGAGAATCTTATGTTTAATTTTTTCAAAGCATTCAGTACACAGCAGAGTCCACGATTAACTGCTTTCCCAGGCTCACAAATGCGCAGCATATGCGGCCTGAACACTCCTGAGCATCTGGTTACCAGACAGCTCGGTTTTATATTTAGCCAGAAACATTCCAATAATGGCCACTTGCTGCAAATCAATTTACATAATCATCATGTTGCAGATGCAGCTCAAAAGAAAAATAAAGGTGAGGAAAAAGAGCAGGAATTAATCACAGAAGTGACCGACTCGGTGGAAAGAATGGTCAAAAAGCATCCTAACTCGCTATTCATAGGGGTGACACCTACTCAGAAAATGAGTAAAGGCGCTGGTTTGTATCCTGGTCATGGCTTCTCGTTTTTGACCGATACCAAGGGCCAAATCCAGGGTCATGTCAGTAAAAGACCCGATACCTTATCGATAGTGGGTAGGCGAAATGCCTATCGAGATGCCCAATTTGAGGGTAAATCTGCAAGGCAGATGCTGGATGAGCAGATGTATGTTTATAATTCGACATTTAGCCGTTTAAAGTATGATATTGGGAAGTGGCGTGAGCGATCCCTTAACTTAGAGGGCAGCTATCCTCTGTTGATTGTCCAATTACCTTTAGGTCCAGGGGTTAAAGTGAGTTCCAATGACTATTTGGCAAGAGAAAGGGAGTTGATTGAACATAAAAGGCCTTATCATTTATTCCCGGAAAGAAAACCGGATGGTAGTGTGCAACGTCCCAATAATTGTTTAACCGCGGTTGCCCAGGTTGTTTTAGGTTACGAATATTATTCAACGCTGTGCGATAGCATGTACTGCCAGCAGGCTTTGGTTGAATTGGTAAAGCGTGTCATTGAAAATCCAGATAATTTTCTGGAGCAAACCCAGAAATTAAATCTCCTGGAGGGCGTGGAGGACTGTCCTCTAAAAACTGAAGATTATCTGGGCACTTTTCTTTGCTGAAAATCCTCTCCCTCTGGGAGAGAGTTAGAGAGGGATTTAAAATCAACCCTCACCCTTGCCCTCACTGCCATTAAGTTAAGCTCTGCTGTATATTAAAACTGTGATCCCGCGAAGGCGGGGACCCATCTTTGAGCTCGCTATAATGCCAATTGAGGAATGGATTCCCGCCTTCGCGGGAAGGACATAATTCCTTAACTTAACGGCAGTGACCCTAGCCCTTTCCCAGTTTGGGAGAAGGAATTTTCTCATTTTTCTTCCAGAGCGAACCAAGATAGCTGCTGATAACATAAAACACCGGTGTGAAGACAAGTCCAAAAAAAGTAACTCCCAGCATCCCGCTAAATACCGCAACCCCTAATGCTCGTCTCATCTCAGCGCCTGCTCCAATTGCGATAACCAAAGGAAAAACTCCAAGAATAAACGCAAAGGAAGTCATCAAAATGGGTCGTAACCGAAGCCGGGCGGCTTCCATCGCGGCTTTCCAGCGGCTCTCACCCTGGTTTTCAAGCTGGCGGGCAAACTCCACAATTAAAATCGCATTTTTGGAGGCCAGGCCGACTAACACCAAAAAGCCGATTTGCGTCATGATATTGTTATCCATGCCCAATAATTTAATACCAATAAGTGAAGAAAAAAGGCACATTGGGACAATTAAAATAATGGCTAAAGGCAAAATCCAGCTCTCATACTGAGCCGCCAGCAGCAGGAATACAAAAACGACGCTTAAGGTAAAGGCAATTACCGCAGTATTACCAACCGCTCGTTCCTGAAAGGCGATTTCAGTCCATTCAAAGTCCAGGCCATAAGGCAAAAACTGCCGGGCCAGTTGTTCCATTGTGTCCAGTGCGGTTCCGGAGCTATACCCAGGCTTGGTATCCCCTAATAATTCAATAGCGGGATATAAATTAAAATGGGGAATACGCGAAGGGCCCGTAGTGTTTTCTAACCTCGCTACTGAGCCAATGGGAACCATCTGTCCTTCTTCATTACGAACTTTTAAACGGAGCACGTCATCCGGCGTCAGGCGATAATTGGCATCTGCCTGCGCGATGACTCTGAATGTCCGGCCCAGATAGTTGAATTCATTAATGAATACCGAACCCAGGTACACTTCCAGGGCTTCAATGACGCTGGCCACACGAACGCCCAGTCGCTCCGCGCGATCCCTGTCGAAATTAAGACGAAGACGCGGGGTCTTATTTTCAAAAAAGGTAAACACGGAAGTAGTGGCCTCTGCCTGATTAGCGCGGGCAGCTAAATCAAGCGTTGCTTTCTCAAGTTCATTCGTTCCAAGACCGGCCCGATCCTGAATCATCATTTTAAAACCACCGGCGTTGCCGATCCCGCGCACCGGAGGCGGTGGAATCACCACAATGGTCGCATCAAGGATACTGCCAAGCTCCTGACGCATGCGATTAAGAATGCCATCATAAGACAAATTCTTTTTTTCTCGTTTTTCAAAGGACTCGAGAACTGCAAAAATTGCCCCGTTATTTGATGAGTTCGTAAAGGTCGCGCCCGAAAATCCGGTGAAGCCAACCGCATTGGCAACGCCAGGAATTGCCAGCAGTTTGTCAATCGCCTGTTTAACTACCTCATCAGTGCGGGAAAGTGAGGCGCCTGAGGGTAACTGGATGGAGACGATAAAATATCCAATATCCTGTTTGGGGATGAAGCCGCCGGGAATGCTTCTGAACAGAAAAATAGTAGAGCTTATTAAAATCAGATAAATTACTATCATCAAGCCATTTCGGCGAGTCAGCTTACAGACCAGCCTACCGTATTTTTCTGAACCTCTTTCCATGCAGTGGTTAAATCCTCTGGCCATTCGGTGAAAGGGTTTTCGCCAGAAGGGCAGATTTTGCTGCTGATGTTCCGGTGGTTTTCTAAGTAGAAGTGCCGCCAGAGCCGGACTTAATGTCAGGGAAACAAAAACCGAGATTATCGTTGCGACGGCAACCGTGGCTCCAAACTGCTGGTAAAATTTCCCGGAAATACCCTCCAAAAATAAGGTGGGCAAAAAGACTGCGACTAAAACCAGCCCGATTGCGACCAAGGCAGAGCCCACCTCGGTCATGGTTTTCCTGGCCGCATCGCGCGGTTCCATGCCATTATGGATATTTCTTTCCATATTTTCGACGACTACAATCGCATCATCAACCACAATACCAATGGCTAAAACCAATCCAAACAAAGTCAGATAGTTTAATGAAAAACCAATCGCTTCAAGAACTACGAAACTCCCAATCAGGGAAACGGGAATTGCTATGACCGGGATAATTGCTGCACGCCAGGTCTGCAGAAAAATAATAATAACGAGCACAACCAGCGCAATTGCTTCAAAGATAGTATGCTGTACGGCATTGATTGACTCTTGAACAAATAGAGTGGGGTTATAGGCAATTTTATAGGACAAGCCTGGAGGAAAGCGAGGGGAGAGCTCTTTCATGGTGGCAACGATTTCTTTTGCCGTCTGCAGGGCATTAGTGCCTGGTCGTTGGAAAACAGGTAATGCGACTGCAGGGTATTTATTTAACCATCCCTTGATTAAATAATTCTGTGTTCCCAGCTCAACTCTTCCTATATCGCGAAGATAAACAATGCGTCCATCTTTGGACTTGATAATGATCTTCTCGAATTCTTCAGGTTTAATCAGTCTTCCCTGCGTCTCTATGTTAAATTCGATCCCGAATTGCCGATCTTGTGGCTGCTGGTTCAAAATCCCACTGGCTACCTGAACATTTTGTGAGCGAAGGGCTGCTAATACATCGCTGGCGGTAATATCGGCTGAATTCATCAGATCAGGATTGAGCCAAATGCGCATGGCGTATTCACTGGCACCAAAAAGACGAATATCGCCCACACCGTCAATCCGCCGGATTTTATCGCGCAATTGCAGGACGGCATAATTGCCGATATAGGTTTGATCATATTTGTTATTGGGGGAGAAGAGGTTAATCACTAACATTAGGTCAGGCGAGTTTTTCACTGTGGTAATGCCGATGCGCCGAACCTCTTCCGGAAGTTTTGGCTCAACAATCGCCACCCTGTTTTGCACCAAAACCTGCGCCTGATCCAGATCAGTACCAATTTTGAAGGCAATAGTCAGACGCATCTGGCCGTCACTGGTGGATTGAGAGTCCATATACAGCATATTCTCAACTCCATTGACTTCCTGCTCAATGGGTGTTGCCACCGTATCCGCTACTGTTTTGGCATCAGCCCCGGGATACTGAGCAGTCACCTGGATAGTGGGAGGAACGATGGGGGGATATTGCTCAACAGGCAGATTCATATAGGAAAGACTACCCACCAGCACAATGATAATGGCGATAACTGTTGCAAAAATAGGGCGATCTATAAAAAAGTGCGCAATTTTCATTGAGTCAGTTATTCCTTGAGCGTAATAAGTTTGGGTTTCACCAATTGATCAGCAATCTGAATGCGTTGTATCCCATCAATCACTACTTTTTCATTCGCTTTAAGTCCCTTGCGAATGATATAAAATCCACTGTCTCTTAAAGGACCGAGTTCAATATAGACTCGGCTAACCTGATTTTTATCGTTCACCACATAGACAAATTGCCGGCTCTGATCCATGCTAATGGCTTTATCGGGAAGCAATAAGGCCTCATATTCACCACTGGCTATTAAACGCGCTCTGCCAAACAGGCCAGGATAGATTACTGCATCAGAATTTGGAACCAACGCTCTGCCTTGAATGGTGCCTGTTTGCTGATCCACTATATTGTCTACGAAATCCATTTTACCCTGATGCGGGAAGCCTTTCTCATCGGGAAGCTGAATCAGAATCTGGTTAGGGTAGCGATCCGAGCTTGGACGTTTGCCGGCGCGATCCAGCCGGATGTATTTTAATAAGTCATTCTGACTCGCTTCAAAATAGAAATGGATTGGGTCAACCGAAACCACGCGGGTTAACACCGTATCATCCATGCGAACCAAGTTGCCGACACTGACAAAGTAGCGGCTGATCTTGCCATCGATTGGGGAGGTAATCTTTGTAAATTCTACATTCAGTTTCGCCTCATTGACTCGGGTTTCTGCGACTTGCATATCCTGAAGACGTTGATCAATCACTTCTGCGGAAATGAAACTTTCTTTCTGCAACTTAATTGCACGTTCATATCCGCGTTTCGCCACTTCAAACTGGGCCTGTGCGCGTGCCAGTGCGTACTCAAAAGGCCGGGGATCGATAATGAAAAGCACATCGCCTTTTTTTACACGCTGTCCGTCTTTGAATTTGATTTCCTGCAGGTAGCCGGTGACTCTTGCGCGCACATCCACTTCCTGAATCGCCTGAAAGCGCCCGGTATATTCGTCCCATTCGATGATTTTCTTTTTCAAAGGATAGGCCACAATCACTTCAGCGGGCGCTGCGGCAGGTTTTTTCTGCTCTTTATTGCAGGCGCTGAGTGAAACAATGGCAAGGACGATTAGATTAATCAGTATGGTCGTCCGTTTTAATCGCATGAAACTGTTCCTGTTGGGGCTAGAGAAATATCCTAAACGATAGTCATAACGAATCATAGAGCCTTAATGCAAAGTATTTTGCTTTGCGAGGCAATTCGGTAAAATGTGAGTTAATCTTATGACTATGGAATATTAGTTCAGTTTCTCTTTTGAGAGATACTGTATATTTTGTAAGAAGTACTAAAGGGTCAATTTGTGAAAGTTATCAGTTTTAATGCCAATGGGATTCGTGCCGCAGCGCGTGGTGGTTTTTATTCATGGTTAATGCAGCAGGATGCCGATTTTGTCTGTATTCAGGAAACCAAAGCGCAGCGCGAGCAGCTGCTTTTAGATAACATATATTATCCAGAGCCTTATTTTTGCGATTATTATGACGCTGAAAAAAAAGGTTACAGCGGCGTAGGCATTTATGCCCGCCATAAACCACAACGTATTGTAAAGGGCCTTGGGTTTGATTTTTGCGATAGGGAAGGCCGCTATATTCAGTTTGACTATCCCAGACTCAGTGTCGTTTCTCTTTATCTTCCCTCAGGAACCAGCGGTGATATCCGTCAACAGGTAAAATTTGATTTTCTTGAACGATTTGCCCTGCATCTTGATAGCCTGAAGAAAGAGGGCAGGGAGTTAATACTTTGCGGTGATTACAATATCGCTCATAAGCAAATCGACTTAAAAAACTGGCGTTCCAATCAGAAAAACTCCGGATTTTTACCGGAGGAAAGAGCCTGGATGGATAAATTATTCGGCGAATTGGGATTTGTCGATGCTTTTCGGGTAAAAAATCCTCATCCTGAGCAATACACCTGGTGGTCGCAGCGCAGTAAAACCGCCAGAGAAAATAATATTGGATGGCGGATTGATTATCAGGTGATTACTCCTGGTTTAACAGAGTCAGTAAATACCGTGTCGATTCATGCTGCAGATCGCTTTTCTGATCATGCGCCCTTAATAATTGACTACAGTGGAGATTGGTGTGCTTAAATTTGCCAGCTGGAACGTAAATTCTTTAAAAATACGCCTGGAACAGGTTATTGATTGGCTTCAGAAAAACGAAATTGATATTCTGGCCTTACAGGAAACCAAATTACTCGACGACAATTTTCCTGCCAATTTATTCAGAGAGCTAGGTTATCATGTCGTGTTCTCCGGTCAAAAATCCTATAACGGAGTGGCGGTAATCAGTCGTAGTGCACCTCAGGACATTCTTACTGATATACCCGATCTCGAGGATCCGCAACGCCGTATTCTGGCGCTCACGCTGGATGGAATACGCTTTATAAATCTTTACATCCCCAATGGTTCCAGCGTGGGTTCGGATAAGTACCTGTACAAATTGGACTGGCTCAATAAAATAACTGCTTATATTGAAGAGCAGTTGAAGCAATACCCAAAATTAGTCGTTCTCGGCGATTTCAATATCGCACCTGAAGACCGGGATGTGCATGAACCCTCAGAATGGATTGGCAATGTTATGGTTAGTCCTGAAGAACGATTAGCGTTCACCAGCATGCTTAATCTGGGACTAAAGGACAGCTTTCGCCTATTTCCGGAGAATGAGATTGAATTCACCTGGTGGGATTATCGCGCCGCCTCCTTTCGGCGTAATCGAGGTCTGCGTATTGATCATATTTTGCTTAGCCATGAACTTGCATCCTGTTGCCTTAGCTCAAGGATTGACAAAGAGCCGAGACGCGCCGAGCGTCCTTCTGATCATGCACCTGTATGGGTTGAATTAGAGCTTGGAAACTGATTAACTAGTTATTTTTTCAAGGATGAAATGAATATGAAAATGCTTAAGTATTTCTTAGCGGTTTTGATGTGGGCTTGGGGACAGGGGCTGTTTGCAGCGACAACGGAAGAGATTTTGCTGATTGAGAAGGTCAGTACTTCTGAAAAACAGCAGAACATGACTCCAAAACAAGCGTTAATGAAACTTAAAGAAGGCAACCAGCGTTTTCTGGATGGGAAAATGCTGCAGCGAAATTACAGGGTTCAGGCTAAACAATCCTCTTATGGACAATATCCCTGGGCGGTAATTCTCAATTGCATGGATTCGCGCAGCGTACCTGAGCTGTTTTTTGATCAGGGTTTGTCTGATTTGTTTATTCTGCGTGTCGCTGGCAATGTGCTCAATGATGACATGTTAGGAAGCATGGAGTTCGCAACCAAGGTGGTTGGCTCGCGTCTCATCGTGGTTTTGGGGCACAGTTCCTGCGGCGCAATGGCTGGTGCCTGCGAAAATGTGAATTTGGGTCATCTCGACCATATCCTGGATAAAATTAAACCCGTTATTTCAGAGTCGAAAAAGGAAGCGGGCACTGAAAATTGCACGAGTCCGCAGCTACTCAATCAAATTGCCAGAAATAATGCGCTCAATGTGGTTCGACAGATTAGGGAGCAAAGCCCCATCATCCGGGACTTGCTGGACAAGGGGCAGGTTGGCATTGTGGCTGGTCTGCATGATATTAAAACCGGAAAAGTCACCTTTTTTGAAGAGGAGCGCTTGTTAGGCGGGAAGTGAGATCAGATTTTTGAAGAGTTGCGTAATCGAACCAGGCAACTAACCTGTCGTCTTTGCGAACGAAGTGAAGCAATCCAGATCGTACACGAACAAAGCAATGATCTGGATTGCTTCGCTAACGCTCGCAAAGACGGGATTTAATCACCCGTCTTCACTTATGCAACAACGCTGCGCCGAAATAACACACTGCGAAGTGGAGCCTACTATCAACAATGAACCTGATCAAAATCCGGCAGCCTGAACTGACAGCCCTTAATCAGCAAGTGAACTTTTAAGTTAAGCACAAATTCATGGCTTAGTTCCTGGGTAATATTATAGTCATTTTTCTGTAATTTGCGGCCGTCGATTATAGTTAAGGTTCCTCCACCATAGCAACTGGCATGGTTACCGTTTTCAATGAGCAGGGCGGCGTTCTCTTCTATGCCATAACCCATATGCCCCGGGAAACGTTTGACCGCATGGGCAAGACGTGCAAAACGGCCCCTCTGAATGAAATGCGTATCAATGATTGACTCTGCCAGTAAGCCGATAGCTTTTGTTGTTTTCAAATGGTCATCCACCTGCGATGCTTCATTCCCGCCTTCACAAATCATCTGGTCAGCAAGGATCATCGCTCCGGCGCTTGTTCCCGCAACAATTAATTTATCTTCGTGATAGCGTTGGCTAATGATTTGAACTAACTCATTGTCCATTAAATCCAATACCTGTTCCTGGTTTCCTCCTGTAAAAAAAACAGCGTCGGCATTTTCAAGGCGGTCGCGATAGTGTTCCGGCCTGTCATCGCCGAGAATAATAAAATGCGGTCTTGTCCCCGTGATTTTATCGAATACAGTACTGTATTTTTTTCTCATTTTTTCAAATTCTTTCGAGGGTGTGGTTATCACTTCGAGTGTTTCAATACGCAATTCAGAAAAAAGTTCCTCTAATAACTCAAAGCGGTATTTTTCCGAATTCTTGGACTCATTGATTGTTTGTGTTTCCGCACCGCCTATGAACATGAGTTTCCCTATTGTCATAACTTCTCCTTAATGCAGTAAGCCAAGGAATTGGTTGGTCAAAAATGGTTCAATGCTATAGTTATAATATAAACCAGATTTCAAAACTGTTCAGGATGATGAACGCGCTAAGTCCAACTAAAAGGAGCTTTATATGGCAAGTAATTTCAGATCGATTTTAGAAGAGAAGGGCTGTCCGCTTGATAAGCAACAATTTACCTGGAAAGAATTGGCAGGAAAACCAATCAGCAAGCTGGACGATGATGCATTTACCCGTGTGCGCATTATTTTGCTAAATGGGATCGAGCTGGATGCGCTGCGCACCAAACATTTCTTATCCCGCTTTAATAAAGAACTTCAGCTTCCATTAGCTCAGGTAAGACGGGTAGAACAGCACCAGGCAACACAGATTAACTGGTTACTCTCAGCTGACCATTCACCGCTTGAAACCACCATTGCCTATGAGCAAGTGGCTATTGAAGTAACAGCCGCCGTTGCAAAATCTGAGCCTGATCCTTATCAGGCACAAACTTACCGCTTTGGATTACTTGAAGATTTTGATCATCTGTATCGCTATGCGGCAATGCTGGATCGGCTGGAAGGCAAAGATGCCAACAATATTCTGCAGGGATATACCGATTTAATTCCTGGGCGTCCCACATCAGAACATCACCGCGCCCCAAGGGATGACCTTCGCGATTCCTATCAGAAAGACAAGGCTCAGTTAATCACAAAAATACATGCAGCTATGATTACAGCCGCAGAATTCCAGACTCACGATTATTATATGAATATCGGGCCTCTTTTTGCTGATCCAATAGCAAGGCAGCTTTATGCTGAAATCGCCTCCATTGAAGAGCAGCATGTCACTCAATATGGTTCTTTAATGGATCCAGAGGAGTCTCTGATTGAAAAATGGATTATTCATGAATTAATGGAAATTTATACTTATCTAAGCTGTGTAGAGCAGGAGAGCAACCTGCGGGTTAAGGCTATGTGGGAGAGATTTCTGGATTATGAATTAGGGCAATTTCATCTTGCATGCGATTTATTCAAGCAATTTGAAAAAAGAGATCCGGCTGAATTATTGACTGGTGACTTGCCGGTAATGCTTGAATTCAAAAGTCAGCGTGAGTTTGTGCTCGAAGTTTTAAAAGCTGAAATTAATTTGCGCACCAATGGTGCTCAATATGTACCCTTGGAAAAAGAAGATAAAAGATCAATACGTTACAGGGAGCATATGAATTCAGAAGGTGTTCCGGCTGACATCGCCTCTGCTGGCTATCAGTGGCGTCCCGGTACTGAACTTAGTAGTGCAAGACACTGAAGACAAGGAGTCTATTATGAAAAATTATCAAGGACATAATTTTACCGGCGTCTTGCTGGAGCCACAAAATCTGAAATCTATGCTAAAGGCGGAAACTCAATTCCCTCCTGACGTGCCTGGAGATAGCCGCATGCTGAGTAAGCAGCGAAGCCAAATGGCTGCAGAGGCCAATCCCGTGGGTAGTATTCCTGAGGCTGAAGGCAAGAGCAGCAATCCATCGGGTTTTCAATTACTTATTGACAAACTGGGTGAACGCCTGGCTTATGAGCGTTCTGGTGTTCGCATATATGATGCTGCACTCGCAAAAGCTAAAGGACTGAATCAAGACGAATTATGTAAGGAATTTCAGCATCTGCGCGAGGAGGAAGCTCAGCATATGGCCATGTTAGAGGACGCGATAACCCGATTGGGCGCCGATCCTACTGCGATGACTCCCTGTGCAGATGTGAGCGGAGTATTGGGGATGGGCATCATTCAGGTACTAACTGATCCAAGAACAAGCATTCCGCAAACCGTGGAAGCCTTAATGACTGTAGAGCTGTCGGATAATGCAGCATGGGAAACATTGATTGAACTGTCTGCGCAAAATGGATATCCACAGTTGGCAGAGGAATTTATGACGGCTCTAAAACAAGAGCAGGAGCATTTACTAATCATTAAAAAACTATTGGCAAAAAGTCTGAATTTAAAACCCGCCAAAAACGCATTTTATCTTGTATTTGCTGATGAAGAGGGCTGGACTGTGAAAAAGCAAGGTGCATCGCGAGCGAGCGGACACTTTAAGAATAAGAAAGAGGCCATTCGTGAAGCTTTAAAGCTCAGTGAAAATGCAAAAGCAGGACTTATTATTCATAATCAATAATGGTTATGGCGGGCTGGGCTGAGCCTTGAAAACTATTGCTTATAATCATAAAACAGGGGCGCAAGCAGGCTGCTGCAATGCTGGCCAATTTTGCATAGGAACTCTTTTTCATGAGCAAATTGAGATTGGACTTGCATACAGGTATTGTTACTGCCTAATGAATAAATAAAATAGCCGCCTTCCTGCACTTGTTCGGCAATTGATGTGCCGACAGGCAGTTCATGTCTGACCTGTCGTAAATAATAAAGTTCCTCATAACGCGCCGGATGATAGAGCGATTGCCAGCTTGCCTGTTCACAACGCTGATACCAGGCAGGGTTATAAGTTAAATCGTATTCCCATAAATTACGACTAAACAGGTTAAACTCCATCGAGGGAGTAGAGGAAATAATCAGAATACGAGCATGCGAATCAATTGATAACACCGACATATGATGGATTTGATGAAGTCCTAGTACATCACTAAATATGCGCTGTATTTTATCCTTGTGACCAAATAGAAGATCCATCATTTGCGGATGTGCTGTTGCTATACGACTGGTTTCCATGAATTTGCTTAAAACGTTCCATGCTAATGGTTAAAATGCCCGGCAGATGCCAGCGCTAAATCAATAATCTTCCTGGTTTGTTCAGAATTTGCATTAATCTGACTCACGTCCTTGATGAGATCCAGCAAAAAATTGGCGATCTCCCCTCTATTGCGGCTTGCATTATATAGATCTCCTGCGCGAGTGAAAATATAGTGCAGAAGATTCTTATGAATCAGGAGGGTTTCAGCTCCTTCTGGTTGCTGCGAAATACTGTCGCCAAATAACAACCAGCCTGGAGATACGTTCAATTTTTCCGCGATTTCTACCAGTTTGGCAGGCTCAGGAATCGCTTCGCCACGCAGATAACGCCTGCATATCTGCACAGAATAGCCAGTTATACTGGCCAGTTGATGAATACACACACCGGAAGTTGAGCGCTGAGAGTTTAATCCCGCGGCAATCATAGCGTCTCTTAATCGGTAGGAAAACTGTTTACTAAGGTCGACTTTTTCCATTGTTTAATAATCAGAGGAAAGGTAATGAAGTGTAACAAATTGGAAACCATCGTGCAATTATCAAGATAAAAGGAAACTTTTGGTTTCCTTTGGAAATTAATTGTTGACATTAATTTTTGGTTTGCTATGATGTCTCTCGAAGTCAACGGAAACGACTTCACGAAGCTCTGGTAGCGATGGGAGTATGAAGACGGAACAAATTACCCCGGTAACTGCCAGCAGTGGTTTAACTCATGGCAATTAACCTCGCCGTGTAAGGCTTGAATTGATAGCAGTCTATTCAAGCCTTTTTATTATCAGAATTATTAAATAAATTGTTTGCTTTGTGAAAAAAGCTTTAATATAATGCCCGACGTTGTGCTAGGCACGTAGCTCAGTGGTAGAGCACCACCTTGACATGGTGGTGGTCGGTGGTTCGATCCCACTCGTGCCTACCAATTTCACCCTCTGCATCTAAATCATTTTTCATATATCAGCTTTTGCTTGTTAAAGCAGCAATAAAATTTATGGAATAGACGATTGTCTCTATGATATATACTATTCCTATATAGAGCTCATCGGTATTGGAATGTATTTGCAAGGATTGGATAAATGATACCTCCGCATAAGCCAGTAAATGAAGCAGATCGCCTGGCGACACTTTATAAGTTACAAATACTCGATACCGAGAAAGAAGAGCGTTTCGATAGAATAACCCGGATTGCATGCAAGCTGTTTGACGTGCCTATTTCGGTGATTTCATTCCTGGAAGCGGAGCGTCAATGGATGAAATCTACCCAAGGATTTGATATTGCCGAGGCCGCCAGAAAAACTTCATTTTGTGGTCATGTGATTCTTTCAGATGAAATTATGGTGGTAGAAGATGCAACCAGGGATGAGCGCTTTTATGATAATCCTTTTGTGATAGGGGGGCCAAATTTCAGATTTTACTTAGGCTGTCCTTTAAAAATTAAAGGCTACAATGTGGGAGTTATTTGCCTGATTGATGACAAGCCTCGATTGAAGGCTGAAGTCGATCAGAATCTTATCCATGATCTTGCTCAGATGGTTGAAAGGGATCTGGAACAATTACAGGTTTCTATAACCGATGAATTAACCGGCTTAACCAACCGCAGGGGATTTCTAAAACTGGCCGGCTACCTGTTTCAGAAATACCAGCGTGAGAATCAGATATTTACCCTCTTGTTTTTTGATCTGGATAAATTTAAATACATTAATGATCAATTTGGACATGCAGAGGGTGATAAAGTATTAAAAGATGTTGCAGACGCTCTTGTGCATAATTTTCGTTATTACGATATAATTGCCCGCTTGGGAGGCGACGAATTTTGTGTATTTTGCTCCGAACTGAATCAAAAAGATGTATCAGGAGTTATTAAACGCTTTAATCATGCATTGAAGTCAGTAGAGCCCAAAGTGTACGCCATTGAATTTAGTGTGGGCGTCATTCAGTTCAATCCAGAAGAGCATCAGACTCTTGAAGACATGCTGGCTCAGGCCGATTATAAGATGTATGCGACCAAGAAAGCGAAGTAAGAGAGAGACTGATATTTCATGCTTTACCTCTGTTCAAAAATAGGTTAGTCTGTAGGTTTTGCCAATATATAAATTAATAATGCCAGGATAGCCCATCTCTGTGCATACTGCTAAATTTGCTTCAATCTGAAGACGGAAGGAATAAAGATGCCTCATATTAAATTGCCTGATGGACAAATTAAACACTTTGAACAGCCTGTAACTGTCTATGAAGTGGCAAATACTATTAGCCCCGGGCTGGCTAAGGCCGCTTTGGCTGGCTCCGTTGACGGACATCTTGTGGATACCAGCTTTCTGATTCAGGAAGATAGTGATCTGGTCATTATCACCGAGAAACAGGAAGAGAGCCTTGAGGTTATTCGGCATTCTACCGCCCATTTATTGGCACAGGCAGTCAAACAGCTGTTTCCAAGTGCCCAGGTAACTATTGGCCCGGTAATAGAGGATGGTTTCTATTATGATTTTGCCTTTGAGCGTCCTTTTACGCCGGAAGATCTGGGGCGTATTGAAGCAAAAATGACTGAATTGGCCAAAGCCGATTATCCTGTGTCAAGACGTGAACTGCCGCGTGATGAAGCTATTGATTATTTCCGTAGTCTGGGGGAAGAATACAAAGCTAAAATTATTGCCGAAATTCCCCAGGGCGAAGTGATTTCCCTCTATCGACAGGGGGATTTTGAAGATCTTTGCCGAGGTCCGCATGTGCCTTCCACCGGCAAACTGAAAGCATTTAAACTGACCAAGCTGGCGGGGGCATATTGGCGAGGTGATTCCAATAACGAAATGCTTCAACGGGTATATGGCACAGCCTGGAATGATAAGAAGTCGCTGGAAGCCTATTTACATCGCATCGAAGAAGCAGAGAAACGTGACCACCGCAAACTGGGCAAGGCCCTTGATCTTTTCCACTTCCAGGATATCGCGCCAGGAATGGTTTTCTGGCATCCTAATGGCTGGATAATTTACCAGGAATTAGAGCGTTACATGCGCAGCCGTCTGGCAGATTTTGGTTATCAGGAAGTAAAAACTCCACAATTAGTCGATCGCTCTCTGTGGGAGAAATCCGGCCATTGGGATAATTTCAGAGATGAAATGTTTATTACTGAGACGGAAAACCGGCTTTATGCTGTTAAACCCATGAACTGTCCCTGCCATGTACAAATTTATAATCATGGTTTGAAAAGCTACCGCGATTTGCCATTGCGCCTATCAGAGTTCGGCAATTGTCACCGCTGTGAACCCTCCGGTTCGTTACACGGTTTAATGCGTGTCCGCAATATGGTGCAGGATGATGCCCATATTTTCTGTACAGAAGAGCAAATACAGTCTGAAGTAGCAATGATGCTCGAATTGGTTCAGTCCGTGTATGCGGATTTCGGTTTCAGTGAAATCAAATATCGCCTGGCTTTAAGACCTGAAAAACGGGTAGGCAGTGATGAAGTATGGGACAAAGCGGAGAATGCCTTGAAACAGGCGATGGCCGGTCATGACATTCAATGGCAGGATGCGCCTGGCGAAGGCGCTTTCTATGGCCCGAAAATTGAATGTTCCCTGGCAGATTGCCTGGGAAGAATCTGGCAATGTGGTACTATACAGGTTGATTTTTCAATGCCGGATCGTTTGGGAGCAAGTTACATTGCCGAAGATGGCGGCAAGCAAACTCCAGTGATGGTGCATCGGGCCATTCTGGGTTCGTTCGAGCGATTTATGGGAATTCTCATTGAGCATTATGCTGGAAAAATGCCGTTATGGCTGGCACCAACTCAGGCTATAATCTTTACTGTAAGTGAAAAACAGCAGCAATTTGGCGAACAAGTAACAAAAATTTTGCAAAAACAGGGGATCAGAGCCAATTTTGACTTGAGAAATGAGAAAATTGGTTTTAAAATTCGCGAGCATACTTTACAGAAAATTCCCTTCCTCTTGGTCATTGGTGACAAAGAAGTGGAAACCGGCTCCGTTTCAGTGAGAACACGTGAAGGTACGGATCTGGGTGTAATGACGATTGACAGCGTTTGCGACCTGTTGCAAAAAGAGATTGCGACCAAAGGTCGTATTTAAAACTCAGATGGAGGGTTAAACTATTACTGCACCAAATAAGCGCGATAGCGATCGTGCAAGAGTTAATGAACAAATCAATGTACCTGAGGTACGTCTCATTGACGCTGACGGCAACCAGGTGGGCATTGTGTCTACGCGAGAAGCACTACGCGCAGCAGAGGATAGTGGGCATGATTTGGTTGAGATATCGCCATCTGCCAAGCCGCCTGTCTGTAAGATTATGGATTATGGTAAATATCTGTTTGAACTGAATAAAAAATTATCTGAAGCGAAGAAAAAGCAGAAGCAAATTCAGGTCAAAGAGTTGAAATTTCGTCCTACGACGGAAGACGGGGATTATCAGGTCAAGCTACGCAACCTGATACGGTTCCTTAATCATGGTGACAAAGTCAAAATTACGCTGCGTTTTCGCGGTCGTGAAATGGCCCATCAGGACATTGGTATGAAAATCATGGAGCGTCTCATGCAAGATACAGCAGAACATGCTGTTGTTGAGCAACAGGCTAAACGTGAAGGCCGCCAATTAGTTATGGTCT
The DNA here is from genome assembly GCF_900640215.1 of Legionella genomosp. 1. Classification (NCBI taxonomy): domain Bacteria; kingdom Pseudomonadati; phylum Pseudomonadota; class Gammaproteobacteria; order Legionellales; family Legionellaceae; genus Legionella; species Legionella genomosp. 1. The sequence goes on along the minus strand of NZ_CAAAJH010000004.1, from coordinate 137,899 downwards.
TGTCGCCTAAGAAAAAAGGCTGATTGCTGAATACCTCTTTACACTGCTGCAATTCATTGCCAACAGGCAAATTGCTCGTTTTGAGTTTGAAAGTACTGGATGCCAACATTAGTAGCGAAACAAATGCGGAGTATATGCTATGCCAAAGTTAAAGTCGCATCGTGGAGCGAGTAAACGCTTCCGTAAGACAGCGGGTGGTTCTATCAAGCGTCGACGCGCTTACAGAAATCACATCCTTACCAAAAAATCGCCAAAGCAAAAACGTCATTTGCGTGTTGCGGCAGGTACACTGAAAAAGTGTGATGCTCGTCTCGCAGAACGTATGCTTCACGGTAGTTAAGGGGAGGAGTGAATAATGCCAAGAGTTAAACGTGGAGTGACGGCCAAAGCACGTCACAAAAAGATTTTAGATCAGGCCAAAGGTTATTATGGTGCCCGTAGTCGTACCTATCGAGTAGCCAAACAAGCAGTGATCAAAGCCGGTCAATATGCTTACCGTGACCGTCGTCAAAAGAAAAGACAATTCCGTGCATTGTGGATTACCCGAATCAATGCTCAGGCTCGCGAGTGTGGTTTGTCATACAGCCGTTTGATTGATGGTTTGAAAAAAGCCGCTATCGAATTAGACAGAAAAGTTCTGGCTGATATGGCGGTTTATGACAAGCAGGCTTTTGCTGCTGTTGCTGAACAAGCCAAGGCCGCTTTAGCCCAATAGATAATAATTGTTCATTGCGCTCTGATCTGCTCGCGGGATTATGCAGAGGATCAGGGCAAAAACGCATTGAACTGGAGTTTATTATCAAAGCGCTTCATTTTGTTAGATGAATAGGGAGGCTTGGGCCTCCTTTTCTATATGCAGGTCAAGATCATGCAAGACATAGTCGAATTACAGGAAAAGGCTGCCAAGGCCGTACAAGAAGCCAATAGTATACAAATCTTGGAGGCTATTCGGATTGATTATCTGGGTAAAAAAGGTCTTTTGACGGAAATTCTTAAAAGTCTTGCCCATCTGAGTGCTGAAGATAAACCCAAAGTTGGCCAGTTGGTAAATCTTGCCAAACGAGAGCTTAACAGCTTAATTGAAAATAAATTAATTGATCTTAAAGAAATAGCCCTGCAGCAAAAGCTTCGTGATGAGCGGATCGACATTAGTCTTCCCGGAAGAAATACCCAGTCAGGATCTCTGCATCCAGTGACTCAGGTCAAACAACGGGTCAATGACTATTTTAGCCGTCTGGGATTCGACATCGTTACCGGCCCGGAAGTAGAAACAGAATTTTATAATTTTGAAGCCCTTAATATACCTGGGCATCATCCCGCGCGTGCAATGCATGATACCTTTTATTTTGGGGATGGACATTTGCTGCGTACGCATACGTCGCCTGTTCAGATTCGCACTATGGAAGAACGTCAGCCGCCAATGCGTTTAATCGCACCCGGACGGGTCTATCGCTGCGACTCCGATTTAACGCATACGCCGATGTTTCATCAGGTTGAAGGCTTATTAATTGATAAAACAGCCACACTGTCTCAGTTACGCGGTCTGCTCCATGATTTTTTCGCCGACTTTTTTGGCCGTGAGCTTGCATTGCGGTTTAGACCATCCTATTTCCCTTTTACTGAACCATCTGCTGAGGTAGATATCGAGTGTACCCAATGTTCAGGAAAAGGCTGCCGTTCCTGCAAATTTACCGGCTGGCTTGAAGTGCTGGGCTGCGGGATGGTTCATCCCAATGTGCTCAAAGCCGTTAATATATCTCCAGAACACTATCAGGGATGGGCATTCGGTATGGGAATGGATCGTTTGGCGATGCTTTACTTTGGTATCGACGATTTAAGAATGATGTTTGAAAATGATCTCAGCTTTTTAAAGCAATTTTAACTAGCACCTCCTGAGCAATCGGCTTGAAAAATCCTGGTAAGAGGAAACGATGAAAGTAAGTGAAGAATGGTTACGTGAATGGGTAAGACCCTCCCTTAATGCACAAGAATTGGCCGAACTATTAACAATGGCTGGATTAGAAGTCGATTCCATCAGCCCCGTGGCCGGCTCTTTTGACCAGGTTATTGTTGCAGAAGTTGTAAATACAAAGCCGCACCCTCAGGCTGACAAGTTAACACTATGTGAAGTGAGCACAGGCAAAGAGCTGCTGCATGTGGTCTGCGGTGCGTCCAATGTCAGAAAAGGCTTAAAGGTTGCGCTCGCACAAATCGGCGCCAGTTTACCCGGTGGAATTCATATTAAAGAAACCAAATTGCGAGGCGAGTTGTCACAGGGAATGCTGTGCTCAGCTTCAGAGTTAGGCTTGACTGAAAGTTCTGACGGGATTATCGAATTAGATGGAAATGCGCCTGTTGGACAAGACTTACGTGCTTATTTATCTTTGGACGATCAGGTATTTGATATTGATTTGACACCCAATCGCGCTGATTGCCTGAGCGTGTTAGGAATCGCCAGAGAAGTCTCGGCATTAACCCGCTCTACTCTGGCTGGCGTTACTGAAACCCCGTCTCGGCCTGTCATCGATGAGCAACGTTTAGTTCAGCTCAGAAACCCCGAGGCTTGCCCGCATTATTGTGGACGAGTGGTTCAGGGTGTTAACTCCCATGCTGTAACTCCTCTGTGGATGCGGGAGCGGTTACGCCGTGCAGCTATACGCAGTATTCATCCGGTGGTCGATATAACAAATTATGTAATGATTGAGCTGGGACAGCCCATGCATGCTTTTGATTTGCAAAAGCTTGACGGCAATATTGAAGTACGTTTTGCTCGAAACAATGAGTCATTACGCTTGCTGGATGGGCAGGATACTACATTGGCCGATAATATTCTGGTGATTGCTGATCAGAGTAAGGTGCTGGCAATGGCCGGTGTAATGGGTGGGGAAGAAACAGCTGTGAGTGATGAAACCACTACTGTTTTCCTGGAAAGTGCTTATTTTACACCTGTACACATCGCGGGAGTCGCGAGAAAGTTTGGTCTGTTTACCGATTCCTCGCAACGTTTTGAGCGAGGGGTCGATCCACAACTGCAATTAAAGGCTATCGAGAGAGCCACCAGTCTGCTACTGGAAATTTGCGGGGGACAAGCGGGGCCTGTCACCGAAGTGGTTGAAAACAACTTTATGCCCCAGCTTCCCTGCATCGACTTTAATCCATCCAGGGTGGAGCAATTAACAGGCGTGGTTGTGGAAGAGGCTGAGATATTGGCACTGCTGCAGAGTCTGGGAATGACCGTCAGCAAAGAGTCATCCTGCTGGAAAGTTACGCCGCCCGCTTATCGTTTTGATATTCAGCTTGAGGTGGATTTAATCGAGGAAGTCATTCGTATTCGAGGATATGACCGAATTCCAGGGCAAAAAATGATTACGACGGTTCAGCCAGGCAGCATTGCCCCTGTCGAGTCAATCTCCAAGCGTGCAGCGCATTATTTCGCTGACCGTGGATATCATGAGACAATTAGCTATAGTTTTGTCGATCCCGAATTGCAGCAGGCTCTATACCCGCATACAAAGGCATTGAGTTTATTGAATCCTATTTCCTCCGAGCTGTCGCAAATGCGTACCGGAATGTGGCCTGGCCTTTTAGCTTCCATGATTTACAACATGCATCGGCAGCAAACATCGATTAAGTTTTTTGAGGCAGGTGTGGTGTTTGAAGTCGAGAATGACCAGGTAAAAGAACACCCTTGCCTTGCCGGTTTAATTGCCGGAGAGAGCGGCGGTATGAATTGGTGTGAACCTGCACGTTCGTTTGATTTTTATGATATCAAAGGTGATCTGCAAGGTCTGTTTGCACTGCTGCAAATTTCAGACGTAGAGTTCGTGTTAGCCGAGCATTCTGCTTTGCATCCTGGAAAAACAGCGAAAATACTAATCAATGGTAAAGTGGCGGGATGGTGCGGCAGTCTTCATCCCCGTATTGCCGATGCCCTGGATATTCAGGAAGAAGTATTACTGTTTGAGTTGTATTTGAATGAGCTGATGGCCAGCTCGGTTATACGCTATGCGCAAATTTCCCGATTTCCACAGATCCGTCGCGATCTGTCCATTCTGATGGATGATAACATCCAGATGGGGGAAATTGAAAAAGCGGTTAAATCGGTAATTCCCAATAACTGGTTGAAGTCTTTTCATGTGTTTGACATCTACCGCGGAGAGAATATTCCACAAGGCAAGAAGAGTGCTGCTATTGCGCTGGTCTTGCAGGACGACAATAAAACCTTGATAGATAACGAGATAAACCAGGTAATTGATGCTATACTCAGAACACTTGAGGATGATTTTTCAATTACGTTGAGGGATTAAAATCGTGAATGCACTAAGTAAAGCAATGATTGCAGAAACCTTGTTTAGTGAATTGGATTTGTCCAAACCAGACGCAAAAGCAATGGTTGAGGAGTTTTTCGAAGCCATTCGGAATGCTTTGGAAAATGGAAAGGATGTTAAATTATCAGGTTTTGGCAATTTTAATCTGAGAGATAAACCGCAAAGACCTGGTAGAAACCCCAAAACTGGAGAAGAGATCCCAGTGGTTGCGCGAAGGGTGGTAACCTTTAAAGCGGGGTTGAAATTAAAAACTAAAATTGAGCAGAAAGGAAAATAGTTGTTGAGTCATTATATCCGGCATGTGTTTATATGCACCAACCAAAAAGCAGCTGGCAAAGTTTGCTGTGCCAACAGTGGCGGTATCGAGTATTTTGAGCATCTGAAAGAGCGTTTGCTTGAACTTGGAGCGCATGGTCCTGGAAAAATACGTGTTAGTAAGTCAGGGTGTTTGGGTCGTTGCAACCAAGGCCCCTGTGTTGTAATTTATCCCGAAGGCGTATGGTATACTTACTCCACGCTTGAAGATATTGATGAAATTGTTGACAAGCATTTATTAAAGAATAAAATTGTCGAACAATTATTAATGGATAAGTAACGCTTAAATAATCTTTTTTTAAGATTCTGTTCAAGTTTTTACTTATTTTACTTGTAGGTTATTACAGTTTTGGTTAAAATCGCCCGTCCAAGATTGAAAGATTACCAATGATAAAAGGCGGTACGGAGTTAATTTAATGAAAACATTCAGCGCCAAAGCTCACGAAGTTAAACGTGATTGGTTCATAATTGATGCTAGCGACAAAACTTTAGGTCGTCTGGCTACTGAAATCGCTCGTCGTTTACGCGGCAAGCACAAGGCAGAATATACCCCTCACGTTGATACTGGGGATTATATCGTTGTAACAAACGCTGAAAAAGTGACTGTTACAGGCCGTAAATTCAAAGAGAAGATGTATTATCATCACTCTGGATTTCCTGGTGGCATAAAATCCACTTCTTTTGAGAAGCTCCAGGCAAAAAATCCTACAAGAATTATTGAGTTAGCTGTAAAAGGTATGCTTCCTAAAAACCCATTGGGCAGAGAAATGTACCGTAAGCTGAAAGTATACGCTGGTAGTGAACATCCACATGCTGCTCAGCAACCTAAGCAACTAGAGATTGAGGAATAAATAATATGGCTGAATTGCAGCAATACTATGGTACTGGTCGTAGAAAAAGCTCAACGGCCAGAGTCTTTATCCGTCCAGGTAAAGGCGAAATCAAAATCAATAACCGTGCACTGGAAGAATATTTTGGTCGCGAAACTGCCTGTATGGTGGTTAGACAGCCTTTAGAAACTGTTGACGTTCTTGAGCGTTTCGATATCTACGCCACTGTTGTTGGCGGCGGTATTTCTGGTCAGGCTGGTGCTGTTCGCCTGGGCATCGCTCGCGCACTGGTTCAGTACGATGAAATTGATTTGGCTGAAGATGCTGAACCTCAAGCCGATTCTTACCGACGCAAATTACGTGCGAAAGGTCTGCTGACTCGTGATTCTCGTCGAGTTGAGCGTAAGAAAGTGGGTTTGCACAAAGCACGTCGTGCCACTCAGTACTCAAAACGCTAATTATATCTTTATATCAAACCCCGCCGATGCGGGGTTTTTTTTAGAGAGTGTTTTATTAGACTGTGTCATTACTTAACTCACGGGCACCGTCATCTCGAACGCAGTGAGAGATCTCCTGGATCCTGGTTTGTGCCAGCATTCGGAGATCTCTCACTGCGTTCGAGATGACATGGCATGACGCAGTTTGATGAAGACTCTCTTTTTTAGCCTGAAAAAATCAAGCGCATCAATTGAATACCTGGCAAATGGATCTCCTGCATTTGCAAACGCTTAAATCTTTGATATAAATAGTACATTTCACCTTTATCAGAATTCTGGAATTGATTGCGTTCAAGCTGATACTGAAAGAGCAAGCTTGATGCTTCAATCATGATGTCTGAAACGGTATAAAAGGAAGTAGACAGGAAGAAAGCACCGTGAATGATGAAATCAAGCCTGAGCAGGGTGAGCTGTATCCATCGGAAGTGATTGATGAACAGAAGCGTCAATTTTTATTACGAACCACTGGAGTATTAGGTGGAATAGGGGCTGTATGTGCCTTAACTCCTTTTGTTTCCTCATGGCTGCCCAGTGCTAAGGCACAGGCTGCTGGTGCCCCTGTAGAAGTTGATATCAGTAAAATTGAGCCTGGCCAGCAGGTTACTGTTGAGTGGCGGGGGAAGCCTGTTTGGATTATCAGGCGCACACCTGAAATGCTCAAACATTTAAATGGGCATAACGATGATTTGCGCGATCCTGATTCACTGGTTGATCAGCAGCCTGAATATGCACAAAATAAATTCCGCTCGATAAATCCCGAGTATTTGGTATTGGTGGGAATTTGTACCCATCTGGGTTGTTCGCCTAAATATACTCCTAATGAAAGAGAATTACGGCCTGACTGGCCGGGAGGCTTTTTCTGCCCTTGCCACGGCTCCACTTTTGATCTGGCTGGAAGGGTTTTCAAAGGCGTTCCTGCACCAATTAATCTGGAGGTTCCCCCATACCGTTTTGTTAATAAACACCTGATTATAATTGGCGAAGATGAAAAGGATGGTCAAGCATGAGCGGAATACTGAATTGGATTGATGCTCGTTTTCCCCTGATGACAACCTGGAAAAAGCATATCAGTGAATACTATGCACCAAAGAATTTTAATTTCTTCTACTTTTTTGGATCTTTGGCTACGATTGTTTTGATAAATCAGCTGGTAACAGGTCTTTGGCTAACGATGTTTTATACCCCCACTGCAGATGGGGCCTTTGATTCCGTTGAATACATAATGCGCGATGTCAATTATGGCTGGTTTCTGCGGTACATGCATTCCACAGGCGCATCTGCTTTTTTTATTGTGATTTATCTGCATATGTTTCGCAGCGTATTGTATGGGTCTTATCAAAAGCCGAGAGAACTCATCTGGCTGATTGGAATGGTGATATTTTTATTGCTTCTGGCAGAGGCCTTTTTTGGGTATTTACTGCCCTGGGGACAAATGTCCTACTGGGGAGCACAGGTGATTACTTCGCTGTTTGGAGCAATTCCCTTTGTGGGCGATACGCTGGTTACCTGGCTGCGGGGTGATTACAATGTGGCGAATGCTACACTGCAGCGTTTTTTTGCTCTGCACGTTATTGGCATCCCATTATTGCTATTAGTTCTGGTATTTTTGCATATTGTCGCTCTACACAAGGTAGGCTCTAATAATCCTGAAGGGATTGAGATTAAGAAAAATCTGGATCCACGCGGCATCCCACTGGACGGAATCCCTTTTCATCCTTATTACACCGTAAAAGACGCGCTGGGAATAATGGTATTTCTAATTTTGTTTTTTGCCATTATTTTCTTCACCCCGGAGATGGGCGGTTATTTTCTGGAACATGCCAATTTTGTTCCTGCCGACCCGATGGTGACCCCGGATCATATTGCCCCAGTCTGGTATATGACGCCTTTTTACACCATATTAAGAGCGATTCCGAACAAATTAATCGGCGTTATCGCAATGCTTTCTTCCATTCTACTTCTATTTTTCATGCCTTGGCTGGACAGAAGTCCGGTTCGTTCAATGCGGTACAAGGGATATTTGTCACGCTGGGCATTGCTTATCTTTTTAATAAGCTTTGTAACCCTGGGGTATTTGGGAACCGTGGTGGTAACCCCTGTACGGCAATATCTCGCCCAGATTTGTACGTTTATATACTTCGCCTATTTTATCCTGATGCCATTTTATACACGTTATGAGCAGCATCTTGAGGTACCAGAGAGGATAAGCCGATGATTTCAAAAAAGCTGTTTCTTGGACTTTCTTCCATTTTCCTGTCTGGTGTTCTGCATGCTGCTGCAGAAGATAATGTCAAATTATTACCTGTAGATATTGATTTGCAGGATAAGGCCCGTTTGCAGCGCGGGGCCAAAATGTATATGAATTATTGTTCAGGTTGCCATTCCTTGAAATACATGCGCTATAACCGCATGGCTCATGATTTGGGTTTAACGACTTTCGATGGGGAGCTGGATAGTGATTTATTAATTAACAATCTGATTTTTACCCGCGCTCCAATTTACGATCCCATCAGAATTAGTATGCCCCCAGCGGATGCCCAGGAATGGTTCGGAAAAGTGCCGCCTGATCTTTCTTTAAGTGCCAGACAAAGAGGCGCATCCTGGCTTTATACCTATCTCAAAGGATTTTACGTAGATAAAACGAGACCCTTTGGCGCGAATAATATTTTAATTCCTGGGGTGGCCATGCCAAATGTACTTGAACCATTGGCAGGCAGAGTGGTCGCAATCGAGAATAAAGATGAGGCCGGATATTTATTCCTGTCCCATTTATTACTGTCTGAGCCAGGTGAAATGACTCAGCCTGAATTTGACAGTGCGGTTACTGATTTGGTTAATTTTCTGGTATATGTTGGAGAGCCGGCCAAGCTTGTGCGTTATCGTGCAGGCGGATTTGTCATCGCTTTCCTGTTTATATTTTTGCTGGTTGTCTACAGACTAAAAAAAACATACTGGGAAAAGATTGACCATTAGACCGATCGCTAATGATAAATTTGCCTATTCTTAAACATTGCTTGCTAATTTGTGCTAAAATGCACTCTTTTGCATGCTATATGCTGAGTTAACGTATGACGAGGAGTTGCGATGGCTATTGTGACAAAGCGCACGATTATGTCTTTATATTCTGACAGTGATGATGTTTACAGTCACCAGGTGAGAATTGTACTTGCAGAAAAAGGGGTTAATGTAGAAATTCTGCCCGCCAAACAAGGCGAAGCCTCGAACGATTTACTCTCTATCAATCCATATGGAACGGTTCCAACCCTACTTGATCGTGAACTGGTTCTTTATGAGGCCAGAATTATAATGGAATATCTCGATGAGCGTTTTCCACATCCGCCTTTGCTGCCTGTATATCCAGTTGCAAGAGCCGAAGCCAGGAAAATGATGCATCGTATCGAGCATGACTGGTATTACCTTTTAATGCAAATTAAAAAGAATGAGCAGGCTGAAGAGGCTCGGCAGCATCTCTTGGAAAGTCTGATTAGCCTTGAGCCGGTCTTCGCTGATAAACCCTATTTTCTAAGCGATGAATTTTCTTTACTGGACTGCGCGATGGCCCCCTTATTATGGCGTCTACCGCAATTAGGCATTGAAGTTCCTGCGAAAGCAAAGGCCTTGCATACTTATATGCAAAGACTGTTCAAGCGGGATTCATTCCAAACCAGTTTGTCTGAAGTTGAGAAACAATTACGGGCTGCCTGATATGAGTATGACATCGAACAAGCCTTATCTGATTCGGGCTATCTATGACTGGATTGTTGATAATCATATGACCCCCTACATTCTGGTCAATGCGAATTATCCTGGTGTACAGGTTCCAGAGGCTCATGTGAATAATGGAAGAATTGTACTGAACATTTCGCCTCAGGCTTGCAGAGGTTTGCATCTTGAAAATGATCGGATTGTATTTACAGCCCGATTTTCGGGTGAGACCATGCAAATCTTTGTGATTCCAGCTGCAGTACTTGCAATTTATGCAAAGGAAAATGGTCGGGGTATGGAATTTGGCGAGGAATACCATGAGCCGCCACCAGCTCCCAGGGAAGAACCCAAGCGGCCCAAACCGGCCTTAAAGCTGGTTAAGAAAGATTCTGACTGATCGCTGATCTGCGATTGGCATTGAGCTGCAAGTTTGATGCCAGTATTGAAAGCTTTGTTATTCATAACTTTATTCGCCCATATCGCGGCTTGTTCGCGGTATCCAGGCAATGCTTGGTAAATATCATGGTCAAATCAACCACATCGCTGTTCAGTACCCGACAAATTCGCAACTGTGAACAATTAATGCAGCAACACTTGAGGTTTTCTGAAGAAGACCTGATGTTGAAGGCAGGATCTGGTGCATTTAAACTTTTACAAATGCAATACCCTGCTGTGAAAAAGCTGGTTGTGTTTTGCGGTGGCGGCAATAATGCCGGTGATGGCTATGTACTGGCTAAGCTCGCTCATGAGCAGGGCTATGCCGTGTTGATTAATCAGTTTAAGCCCACGGATCAGCTGCCTCCGGTTGCTCGTTTAATGGCTGAACGTGCTCAACAGGCTGGTGTTATTTTTCAATTTATGGAAGATACGCTGGATAATGATGCTGAACTGATTGTTGACGCACTACTGGGTATTGGCCTGGAAAATGAGGTAAAAGAGCCTTTGCAGTCGGCAATTGACTTAATTAATGACAGTGGCTTACCTGTTTTATCTCTGGATTTGCCTTCAGGCTTACACGCCGATACCGGGGTTGCCCTTGGATATTGTGTCAGGGCTTCCTGCACTATTACTTTTATTGGTATTAAAACCGGATTAATGACAATGGATGGTCCGGATTACCGCGGACATTTGTTTCTTGACGAGCTGGATGGTGCTCCCTGTCTATCGCTAATTTCCCCTGCAGCAATTTTAATTGATGAAAGAGAATCCTTTAACCAGCTGGTTCCTCGCCGGAAAAATACGCATAAAGGCGATTTTGGCCATGTATTGATTATTGGTGGGGGAGAAGGCATGCCTGGCTCCGTTTGCCTTGCTGCACTGGCCGCGGCCAGATCGGGAGCGGGTCTGGTGACGGTGGCTACCAAACCTGAGCATGCCGGGCGTCCGGTGATGGGCTTGCCGGAAGCGATGATTCATGGCATCAGCTCGATTAAAGAAATAGAGCCATTAATTAAAAAGGCCAGCGTTTGTATAATTGGACCTGGACTGGGTACTGACAACTGGGCGATAGACCTGTTCAACGAGGTGATTGCCTCCCAATTGCCCATGGTCATTGATGCGTCGGCGCTGCGCATTCTCGCTGACAATCCCCAGCATGATGACAACTGGATTTTAACACCGCATCCCGGTGAAGCAGCCGGCCTCTTACATTGTAAGGTGAAAGATATTCAAACGAACCGCTTTGAAGCCGTATGCCAATTACAACAGCAATATGGCGGTCAAATTGTATTGAAGGGCGTGGGATCGCTAATACGCACTGATGCGGCGCAAACCTATCTTTGCGCCCAGGGAAATCCGGGAATGGCAAGCGCTGGTATGGGTGATGCCCTAAGCGGTATCATCGCAGGGCTTATTGCGCAGAAATTCAGTCTGGCAGACGCTGCCCGTCTTGGCGTGTGGCTGCATGCGGCGGCAGCGGATTTAGCGGCAGAGGAAGAAGGGGAGAAAGGCCTGCTGGCCAGCGATATTATGCCTTTTGTCCGTCTGCTGGTGAATAATAAGATCCGCCTGAATCCAAAGGTCGGAATATAGTTGCAACGCAGTTATTACGATATAGTAGTTTAAAAGTTGAGAAGACTGGTTCATGCAGAAAAAAATACTTCACATAGAGTTGATTGATGAAAGTGCGACGCAAGAGACTGCCTCTTTATTAGCTGCCTGCATTCACTCCCCTTTAGTGATTAGCTTCAGTGGGGAAATCGGGGCTGGTAAAACCACATTTATCCGTGCCTTGCTGACTGAGCTGGGTGTAAAATCGATTATAAAAAGTCCTACTTTTTCTTTGGTAGAAAGTTATAATTGCAATTCCTGGCCAATACATCATTTTGATTTATATCGTATCCACGATGAAGATGAGCTTGAGTTTATTGGTTTTCGCGATTATTTTGATGACAATGCGATAATTTGTGTGGAATGGCCAGAGCGGGCAAGGCATAGTATTAAAAGCCTGGATCTCTGGATAACACTCATGATAACTGGGAGCAGCCGTGAAATGATCATTGAATCGTTAAGTGCTGCTGGTGATAAGGTTTTGTTCTGCTTTGAAGGTAAAGAATGAAAATTCGGGTATTTATCCTTGGATTATTAACGCTTGTATCATCAAGCTGTTTTGCTGCCAGACTACAGTCAATTGAAATAAAAGAGCAAAACGGCAAAATGTCGCTTTTTTTTAGTCTTGACACTCCCATTGCACACAAAGTCTTCACTCTTACCAATCCCGATCGAGTGGTTGTCGATTTTGAGTCAACCGATCTGGTGTTCAATCTGAATCAACTAAAAGGGAATCAGCTCATTAAACGGGTGAGAAGCGGCCGTCCAAATCCGCAAACTTTACGTCTGGTTTTTGAAGTGACTGATGTAGTTATGTTAAGAACCAGTCCCTGGGCTTCTTCAAAATCCAAACACGCATTCACCCTTGACTTATCTACCAATAATGCTCATGCGCAGGCTGCCAAACCGGTTAAGGCGAGTACTAATTTAACGCCGCCAGCCCCTCCGGTGCGTCAGTTACCCGGCCGTTCTCTCAGAAATGTAGTGATTGTGCTTGATCCTGGGCATGGAGGAAAAGATCCAGGGGCTAAGGGGCCGCACCATAATTGGGAAAAGAATGTGACATTGGCTATCGCCAGTAAATTAAAGCATATTATTGATCGGCAGCCTGGTATGAGTGCTGTGTTAACGCGCAAAGGGGATTATTATGTCGGGCTGCGCGAACGCCTTAATATCGCCAGAAAATATAATGGCGACGTATTTATCTCCATTCATGCCGATGCCTTTATCAATCAGCAATCCAATGGGGCCTCGGTATTTGCGTTATCTCAGCGTGGTGCCACTAGTGAAGCCGCTCGCTGGCTGGCGGAAAAAGAAAACTATTCAGAGCTTGGCGGTGTTAATCTGAAGGATCTTGATGACCAGAGTGGTCTGGTCCGAACAGTATTAATTGATTTATCGCAAACTGCGACCATTGGTGCAAGTCTTCATATGGGAGAAAGAGTATTACGAAATCTTGATACGATTACTCGTTTGCATAATCGAAGAGTGGAGCAGGCCCGTTTTATGGTATTAAAGTCCCCGGATATTCCTTCGATTCTGATAGAAACCGGTTTTATTTCCAATCCTCAGGAAGAAAGTAATTTAACCAATGGAAACTATCAGGCCAGACTTACCCAGGCCATTTTCCAGGGAATAAAAGGCTATTTCTGGGATTACCCGCCGCATGGTACACAGATTGAGGCCTTGGCCAATAGCAAAGGGCAATTTCACCTGGTCCAGGCAGGCGAGTCACTGCCTAAAATTGCTGCCCGCTATAAAGTGTCTGTAGCCGCGTTGCAGGCGGCTAATCATCTGAATAATGGATCCATCAAAACAGGACAGCGTTTGACCATTCCTTCCGCCGTATCATGAGAATTCAGCAGTTACCTGTTGATGTCGCGAACCAGATTGCGGCAGGAGAGGTTGTTGAGCGGCCTGCTTCTATCGTAAAGGAGCTGCTGGAAAATGCCCTGGATGCCAAAGCCACCCAAATTGCTGTTGATATTGGCTGTGGCGGCCTAAATCACATCAAAATCAGTGACAACGGGATGGGTATTCTCGCAGAGGATTTACCTTTGGCCATTGCACCGCATGCCACCAGTAAAATTTCCTGTTTAAATGACTTGTATTCCATAACCAGTATGGGCTTTAGAGGGGAAGCTTTAGCCAGTATCGCTTCGGTTTCCAGACTGAGTATCAGTTCAAAGCCGCCTCAGCAGGCGCATGCCATGCGTTGGGAGAGCAATACGCTGGTTCCCTGCGCAAGAAACCAGGGAACAACGGTTGATGTGCGAGATATATTTTATAATGCTCCGGTTCGTAAAAAATTCTTAAAGCCCGAACGCATTGAATTCCAGGCAATTGATACGGTTCTTAGACGTTTTGCGCTGGCCGCTCCTGAGATTGCAATACAGTTTAGTCATAATGGCAAATTACTGCTAAATCTGATGCCAGCAGTTGATGAAGCAGGCCGCAGGCAGCGTATTCAAAAAATTTTAGGCAAATCTTTTCTCGATCAATCCATTCATCTCGCTAGTGAAATCAATGGCATAAGCCTGGAAGGTTTTATTAGTAATGTTGATTATCAACGCAGCCAGGTGGATAAATTATGGATTTATCTAAATGGGCGAATAATCAAGGATAAGCTTTTATACAATGCCATCCGTCAGGCATACGAGGAATATCTTTATGCCGGCAGGCATCCATCCTGTTTACTGTATTTAAACATTGCAGCCAATCAGGTCGACGTGAATGTTCATCCTACAAAGCATGAAGTGCGTTTTCAGCAGCCTCGCCTCATTCATGATTTTATCAGCTCACAAATTGCTGCTGTGCTGAAAAAATCCACGAACCAGGCAATTCCTGCTATGAGCCTGGCGGCTCCGGCCGCCACTTACGTCAGGGAAAGTCTGATTCTTCCCGTGATAGAAAAAGACGATAGGTTATTGAAACAGTCTGGGGCTGAAAGATGGTATATTTTAGACCCTGCCCATGCGATTATCCTTGTTGATGAAAAGCCATATCTTGTGCATGGCTCAGCTTTACAGAAACAAAACCTGAAAAGGCAATTGCTGCAAAGCAATCTGCCTCTGGCTGCTCGTCCGCTGCTGGTCCCGCTAAAATATACTCTGGAATCAGACCGCTTTACTAAAATAGCAGAGGCGAAAGAACTACTCGAGCATGCTGGTATCCAGCTTGTCTTCCTGTCTGAATCGGAAATAATGATCAGCTCTATTCCGCTAATGCTTCCCGATTTGAATATTAAGCAGTTTCTTGATTTATTATGCACAAATTGTCCTTCCAGTTTTAGCGAAATGGTCGATTATCTAATGTCAGCCTATGAATTTTCCCTGTCGTTCACTTCCGATGAAATGAAGCAGGAATTATTTTTCTATTTAAAAAACCAATTAATGGAATCAGGTGATTTAAGCGGGATTGCAACTCACCTGAGCGAGCAGCGTTGTCGAGATTTATTACATGCATAATCGGGTGTTCTGTCTTATGGGGCCAACCGCCTCAGGTAAAACTGCTTTAGCCAGTCAGCTGGTTCAGCAGTTTCCATTTGAAATTGTCAGTGTGGATTCTGCAATGATTTATCGTGAGATGAACATTGGCACAGCAAAGCCAGACGAGGACGAACTTGCTGGAGCACCGCATCATTTAATTGATATTCTCAATCCCAATGAAAGCTACTCAGCCGCCCGATTTTGTGACGATGTGATACCGCTTATTAATGCAATACGGGCACGCGGTAACTGGCCTTTGCTGGTGGGTGGAACGATGATGTATTTCAATGCGCTTCAGCAAGGGCTTTCGGAACTTCCTGTTGCTGATGACAGTTTACGCAGCGAATTATCCCAACGCATTGTAAGCGAGGGACTAGAGTCGCTGTACGCAGAGTTATTGACTGTTGATGCCGCCTCTGCCTCACGCCTCCATGCTAATGACAGCCAGCGGATTCAGCGCGCCCTGGAAGTTTATTACACCACGGGAAAACCCTTATCAGCATTTCTGCAGCAACAGCATAAAAAACATCAGTTTTCGTTTATCAATTGGGGTCTTTTTCCTGATAATCGAGCCTGGTTGCATGAACGGATTGCGATGCGTTTTGACCTTATGCTGGATCAGGGTTTTCTGGAGGAAGTAAAGCAGTTACAAAGTAAATGGTCGTTGACAATCGATTATCCCTCAATGCGTTGTGTCGGCTATCGTCAGGCCCTGAGCTATCTGGCCGGAGAGTACTCCTCGTTTGAGGAGTTTCGCATGAAAGGAATTGCTTCAACCCGGCAGCTCGCCAAACGGCAGCTGACCTGGCTAAGGAGCTGGGCGCAAATAGACTATTTCCCGCCTGAAGAAAGTAATACCATGCAGAAGGTCATAGCCAACATTCATAAAATAATGGATAATTCCTGAAATAACTTATTTACCCTAGTGTGATTAATGGAGAATTTCATGTCTGATACTAGCAATATTCCGGCAAGTACTGAAAAAATTTATATCGTTCATCCTGAAGATTTGCCTTTAAGTTGTCCTACCCATGAAATGATACTGTGGAATGCTCATCCCAAGGTATATCTGCCTATCGAGAAAACAGGCAAGGAAGTATGTCCTTACTGCGGCTCCATCTTTGTATTGCAAAATGAATCTGCTTAATTCAATTTCTGGCTGATGTCATGATTAAATCGATATGTATTGTTCGCCTGTCTGCTTTAGGCGATGTATTGATGCTGGTACCTCTGGTCAGACGTCTGCAGGACAGCTTACCGAATGTTTCCATCACCTGGGTTATTTCCCGGCCAGCCTATGATTTGGTTGAGGGAATGGATGGTGTGGAATTCCTGGTAATTAATAAACCCGACTCTATTGCCGATTATTGGCGATTTTACAAACAAATGCGGGGCAGAAGTTTTGATGTCTTACTGGCGCCTCAGGCAAGTTTTCGCGCTAACTTGCTTTACCCGTTAATCAAAGCAAAACGAAAAATTGGCTATGACGCTTTGCGTGCCAAAGATGGTCATGCCTGGTTTGTCAGGGAATCGATTGCCCCGGGTAATGATCATACACTGGACGGATTTTTAAAATTTGCAGATGTGCTGGACATTCCTGAGCTAGCCCCGCGTTGGGATTTGCCAATTGCCGCAGCGGATTATGAATGGGCTGAGGATCATTTACCGAAACAAGGGCCTCTGCTATTAGTCAATCCTGCTGCCAGCAAACCGGAAAGAAGCTGGCTGGTTGAACGCTACATCACAATGATTCGATATGCACAGCATAAATGGAATGCTCAGGTAGTACTGACGGGCGGGCCAGGATCCTGCGACAGGGCTCTGGCAAATCAGATTTTACAGGAAGTTGACTGTGTCGACCTGGTCGGTAAAACAAAACCCAGGCAGCTTCTTGCCGTAATCAGTAAAGCCAATTTACTGGTTTGCCCGGATACAGGGCCTTCTCATATGGCTGCAGCTGTAGGTACACCGGTGATCGCTTTACATGCGGTGACCAGTGCAGATGTTTCAGGACCTTACACGTTTCGTCATCTGGCAGTAGATTGTTATCCAGAGGCGGTTACTTCCGTTTTGAATAAGTCAGCCAGCGAAAATGTCTGGGGAACACATGCCCATGGACCAGATACCATGAAGCTTATTACAGTGGAAGCCGTTGTCAAAAGGTTGGATGAGGTGTTTCAGCCCGCTGCTCTGACTCGCAGTGATGTTAGCATTGTTGATGCATTACCGAGTTAATATTCACTTTAAGTGATTTTAATATAGCCATTATGTCCAAATGAGATTCGAAGCGAATTGCATAAAAACTCCAAAAAGTATAAAATTAGCAATATTACTCATTCCTATACAAAGCGGGGTTCTGGATGCCTTCTCTTTCATCATCTTCTCCTGAGGCTATCAGCCAATGGCTTCATTCCTTTGACCATCTTCAAGAAGATGAGAAAGCACACAGGGTTCCCGGTAGTGATGTGAAACGAGTGTTGGGATTATATGGTCTAAAAACTGCCCAGCATGTCCATGAGTTTCTCGAATCCCCTGAAGGCAAGGAAGTAAGAGTCAGAATTTACAAGGAAATCGCTGCTCATGAAGCGATTATGGATGCCATGCGTTTAAAGGCGCAAGATGATTTAATCAAGGCCCACCGTGCTTTAGCCTATCTTTTAATGCAGCTCTCTGCCAAAAAATCAAAAGCGCGAAAAGACTATAACGCAGAACTTGATAGACAAATACAGAAGGATTTAGCGCGTAACAAAGTAGTTCATGAGCAGGGAGCGGTTAAACTGGAATTACCTGCTGGCAGAGAATGGGAACTAATGCTGGAGGCTTATGAAATATCGGAAAAGATTATCCATGTTGCATTGCAACACAGCCTCCTCGCTGCTGAGAAAGTTGAGGAAGAAATTGCGGAAATTGACCGCAAACAGCTCAAACTGACGCAGAAATATAATAGCTTACAGACTTTGCTTAATGAACACGATGCCTATCTGGAAACTATTTATCAGCAAGCCAATCCTGAACAAAGTATACAGCTAATTAATCAACGACTGGAGACCTTTAATCCAGTTCCTCAGAATAAATTAGCCGGAAAACGCATTCATCAGCAAGCGGCCGAAATACACAGGCAGCAGTTGGAGAATATACTGGGTGTTCTGAAAAATGAAAAACGGATGTATGACGCCTCTGGTAACAAAGTAATTGATTTCAGACAGGCCGCCTTCTTTGTGCCTTCTCATTGTCAATTGCGGATGCAAGACCAGCATATTTATCTCTTCGAGCATGAAAATGAGCTTACGAATCGTCCCGTCAGGACACCTCATTTGATAGATCGAGCTCATAAAATTGGATTGCATCAGCATCGTGATATGCTGGGTACTCAGCAATTGCTGTTAATGAAGCAGGCTCAGGATATGAGCCGGCTGGAAAAAAGAAGGAATGTGGCTGAAGAAAAGCGCTTAGACGTGCTTGAGGATGTTGCGAAATTCAGTAAAGCACTGATTGATATCCATGACGCCAAATTATTTGCGAGGGAGAGAGTCGCTGCCTATACATCCAATAATCACATTCCAAGGCCTCAGCCTTCTTTTCAGGAGGAAATGAAAGCAAGCTATGTACACATGCTTAGATTAATGAAATTGCAGCCTACCCCTCAGGTTATTGATAGTCTTAAAGCAACGGCAAAAGCAGCACAGGTTAAAGACTTGCCTTTGCAAACGGCGCTGAATGGGTTAAAACCGGGCTCGATAGTTCCACAGGAAACGATGAATCTTCTAAATCAGGGCGCGAGATTTTTCGGTGGCCCAATTCGTCCGCAGCCCCTTAATGTCGCAGTCCGGCCAGAGCTTAATCATCCTTTTGCGGGGCGTTAGTTAGCTGCGTAAAAGAACACACTCTACTAGACTAAGTGGAAGTCCTCTCTCCCAAGCTGGGAGAGGTTAGGGTCACTGCCATTAAGTTAAGCTGAAATGTATATTAAACTGTCATCCCCGCGAAGGCGGGGATCCATCTCTGAGCTGGCTATAATGCCAATTGAGGAATGGATTCCCGCCTTTGCGGGAATGACCAAATTCCTTAACTTAATGGCAGTGAGGGTGAGGGTTGACTTTTAAACCAGGGAGCAATCCTAGTGAAAATGGACTTCAGAAAAATATTAAAAAAAGTATGGGATAATTGGAATGAAGACAAAGTGGCTACTTTGTCTGCAGCATTATCCTATTACACCATATTTTCAATAGCGCCTTTATTGATTATTTCGATTGCCATAGCGGGTCTTGTGTTTGATCCCAGGATTGTTCAGCAAAACCTGCTGGCCCAATTGGGTGAAACCTTCGGAGAGGCGCCAGCTGAGCAAATCAGACTTATGATCTCGACAGTCAAACCCTCCACTCATCTTATCGCAAAACTGGTCTCAATCATTATTCTGCTATTTGGTGCATCCGGTTTTTTTGGTGCCTTACAAACTGGCTTGAACAATATATGGGGGGTGACTCCCCGTGCGGATAGAGGATTTTGGGGACTGGTCAGCGATCGGTTTTTATCATTCACTTTAGTGCTTGGTGTAGGATTTCTTCTTCTGGTTTCATTGATAGTCTCTCTTCTTTTATCAATGATCAGTGCTGGCTTATTACAGCTTTTACCTCAGTTAGTCATTCTGGGTTACGGATTAAACATCATTATTTCTATGGCTGGAATAACCATTCTTTTTGCAATGATATTTAAAATCATTCCCGATGTATTATTGCAGTGGAGAGACGTCTGGCTGGGTGCTTTTCTGACTGCTTTAATGTTTACAATAGGCAAATTATTATTGGGACTATACCTTTCCCATTCCAATTTGGCAGAAGGATTTGGCGCATCGGGCGCGTTGATTCTCATTCTGGTCTGGATTTATTATTCCGCGCAAATCTTGTTCACTGGAGCGGAATTTACCAAAGTGTATTTTCATGAAAAAAATAAAACGATTCATCCGGCTAAACATGCAAGACTGGTAAAATAAGCAATATCAGCCTTATCAAGATATAATGAATCTTTGTTCGGGAGGAATTATGAAAAGATATTCAATCCTTTTGTTTTCATTGCTGAGTGTTTGTTCTAACTCGCCCTTTGCCAAGCAGTGTATTGATGCTCATCAGCTTTCCAGTATAGGAAAGGATATAAAGCAATATACTAAACGGTTATCCTGTCCATTAAACTTGAAATCCTCTGATATCAACTGGGTGATGGACCAGGAATTACCGAAGCTGATTAACAAGCAGTTTCTGGGTGTTGAACCGCCTGCGGATTGGCAGAACATGAGTAAGCTGTTAATACTTAGCTGTTATAGTGAAGGTGATCTCTGCGATGCAACAATTCAAAAAGAGGTGGGGACTTGCCTCACTGCAAATGGTGCTCTTTTATTGGTCAAATATGGTTCCTGGCTGTCTGATAACTGTGAAGTACTGCAAGGCAATGTAGTGGATAAATGGCAGGAGAAGAAGGCTGTGGTGTATCAATTAATTGATGAAATATTTACGCGAATAAAGCCGCCACTGAGTAACTAGTAAATTCGTGAGCAGTTACCAGTGAAACTGGCGTGTCCAGGGACACGCCATAGAAAGATATTTTAGGAAGAAGAGGCTGGATTTTGATAATCAGAATTATTGCTGCCTGCAGCCAGACCTGCATCAGGTTCCGCAGCGTGTGAATTTTGCAGTAGCAGAATAGTTTCTGTTAACAAAAGACGCTCTTGCTGCTGTCTGCTTAAATACATCTGATAGTTGATCTCGGCAAGTAAAACCGCAATTTCTTTTTGCACTGTGGCTGAGTTAGCGGTATTGATTTGCTCCACCCATTGTTGCTGAGTTTGTCCACCGCTGCTGCTTTGATTACTATTGAATAATCGCCAGGTAGCCATCGTATATTCACTTAAGGCCTGACTGGTCGTGTTACCTGAGGTTCCACTAAGATTTTGTGGCATGCGTTTGGACAAAATATAATACAGATTACCAATTCCTACCGACACTTGCGCCGCGTAAGTGCGAAGACGGGTGAGATAATCGGTGAGTGTGGTCTGAGCCTGAATCTGATCCGAGGCTTCTGTATTTTTACTCAGATTTAAAGCCTTATTATAAAGTGAATCATAGGTATTTCTATCTGGCAGAGCGACCGGGTTAACCTGTCCGCTGGCATAGCGAATAAAGTTGGCGGCCTCCTGTACCTGATTATTGGCCGTTAAACCCTGGTTCTGTGAGTCATCGGAGACCAGCGGGGAAGATGTTGTTGTCTGACCGCCAGAATTCGTGCTGAACAGCATTGGAGAAAGCAGAGCGTTGCTGTTCAACTGTGAAACAAGCCCCTGCGTATAAGAGCTATTAAAAAAATCATCGGTGGAGGGCAGAGTGCCTATCACGTTTGACATTACCAGGCTACGGTACAGATATTTACATTGCTGCTTCCAGGAGCCGTCATTGTTAACACAATAACTGCTGTTAGGGGTTGTCAGAATATTGAAAACTGCCTGGCTAACCGGATCTGACATATATTGCTTATTGGCTGTCTGATCAATCAGAGCGGAGGCACTGACGCCGCTTCCTGAGGTGCTGCCATAGGAAGGAAAGGTAGTTGCAGCCAGACTGTTAATAGTGCTGTTGCCCTGTGAACCGCCGTTCACAATGGGAGCGCCTTGCCCACTACTGCCATTGCTGGATGCACCTGGTGAAAGCAGGGCGCCGAGAAAGCTGTAATAGCTGGATAGTTGAGGAGCTAAATTATTTTGGGAGTTGATCAGCAAATTACTGAAAGTATCCGAGCCGCCCCCGCCCTGACTGCAGGTTCCTCCGGTAGTACAATACTGGGTGATGTCATAACCAAAATATTTTCCAAGATTTTGCAGATAGGTAGGCAAATCACTTTGGCCGCCGCCACCGGCGTCATCAAGGCCTCCTGTTGGAACATCAGCAATCACAGTCGATGAGCAGAGTAACAGTAAAACGGGTAAAGCCTGTTTCGGTTTCAATAGCATTTATTCTTCCCCTTCAAGAGCACGAGCAACTAGTTTTAAGCGATATTCTGAAAAAACGCGTCCCAGCAGGCGCAGGCGTTCAAATGTAATATTTCTTTTCAGAAAGAATCCGGCTGGATCATGGCTGCCCAGGCTGGTTTCTTCCGCATGGATCAGAATACGCGATGCACTGCCTGGATGTACAGTATCAATGGCTTGTAAAAGTCTCAGGCCGCGTCCTGACTTGATATTTCCTGCCAATCGAATGAATGCATCCTCCTGGCCCAGCATTCCCATATCGATTTTATCGATGTCATCAAGCTCTTCACCGAGCTTTTTGATAGCTGCTTCCAATTCCGGATTTCCATCCATTGTCCAGTCTTCCACGCTTTCCATAAAGGTAATTACGCGGTAGATCATTGGATCCACATATTCAAACCAATATTGGGCTGAAGCTTCATGACTTAGATCAGGCATACATTTACTCTTTTTTTACTGTCAAACTAATTGATAGACTGGGGGCTATGTAACTACTATAGTATAGTAAGTGGTAGAAAAATCTAATACATAGAAAGTAAATTTTATGAAAAAAGTAAGTGACTCGCGGATAGGTACGATTATCAGAAGTATCTTCAATATTCGTTATTGGGTGGACTACGATCGTTTAAAATCCTTTACCGCTTATCTGGGTAATGGGTTTAAAAAAATGTTTGTTCCCCAGCAAAGCACAACAGGTGAATCCTTTAAACAGGCGGTACGTGAGTTGCATTTGGATGACGCGGAATTGCTTGCCCGCCAGAAAGGGTTATATCGACTAAGTATTCTGATGGTGCTGATTGCCATATTCATGCTTGGATATACCGGCTACCATGTTTTATACGGTACCTGGAGATCGATATTACTGAGCGTTGTGGTGATGTTCATCGCGCTTGCTTTATCTTTCCGCTATCACTTTTGGTATTACCAGATTAAACATCGTAAACTGGGAGTTTCTATTAAGGAATGGTATCGGCAGGGTTTGTTAGGTGAAAAACATGAATAAAATAGTATTTGGTTTGCTTTCTGCATTCTTTCCCCTGTTAGCCCTTGCACAAGACAGTGGCAGCGGCGGAAGTAGTTCTATCAGTTTTGCTCCCCCGCCCAGTGATTATTCGGTTGTTTTTCTGGGAAATATTTTTGGAATCGTCGATGGGGTGCTGCATGGCACCGGCAGCCAGATTATGGGGACGATGTTTAGCGTATTCAACTCAGCGGTACTGGCTCTGGGCGGTATTATCATCATGTACACCCTCCTGGTGTCCACTGTTAATACGGCCCATGAAGGGCAAATGCTTGGGCAGAAATGGTCGTCCATATGGGTTCCGTTGCGATCAACCTTTGGTCTGGCACTTTTAATACCCAAGGCGTCTGGTTACTGCCTGATGCAGATTTTCGTTATGTGGGTGGTCGTGCAGGGGGTGGGTGCGGCTGATAAAGTCTGGCAGGCTGCGTTAAGTTATCTGAACCGCGGAGGAGTGATAGTCCAGGCCCAGATGGATCCGATGAAATCGATTCTTGGAGACAATGGCAGTATCGCAACAGGGGCTACCGCGATTCTTGCAGGTCAGGTTTGTATGCTCGGGCTGCAAAATACACTGACGAGTGTGCAGCAGGGATACAAAAATCAGGCAAGTAAAAATTCAGGTCCCTGTGTCAATGGACCCAGTAAGGAAATGCAGGATTTTTGTCAGGCCAATGTCCCTGATTTCCTTAATACAGTCAATGTGGTAACCCAACAGAATAATAATCCGAATAATTCAAAACAAAGTGTGCCAATGCCGAATTTCGACTCGGATTCAGCCTATTCCTTTTTAAACGGTATTTGCGGAAAGATAGAGTGGAATGCCTATCCTGCCGATAAAATTACCACCATTCAAAAAAATATCTCTACTCTCGACAAAAATGAAATCGATACCGTAAAAATGTCTCGAGCCATTGCCATCCAGCAGATGTATCAGGATTTGTCGCAGGTGGCCACGGTGATGGTGAATAATGATCCAAAACTGAACTCTGCTACCTCCAGCGGAGTCAATAAGGATAATGAGTTCTCCAAAGTCGCTATCCAGCAATATGGTGTTGCCTATATGTCCACAGGGGTTCCCTGCAGCAGTCCTGACAAAGATTGTATCTCCTGGGGCAGCGATTCGTCTTCTCAAAGCGCACCCCTGTTTAACGGTACTGAGTTTCAGGGCGCGGTATCGGATTATAATGGCATCATGCTGCCGACTTTAAATCTCTACACGCAGGCTACCGAAAGTAAAACCAAGGACAATGTAAGGGATTTTATTGCCAAGGCAGAGGCTCAGGGTTGGTTAATGGCTGGCAGTTATTTTATTGACCTGGCCAAGATTAACTCTTCCGATATCAAGTTGTCGAACCAAACGGATTCGGATTCCGGACTGGACAGCAGTTCCGCGGATATTAGTACCATGACCAATGCGTTTGGAGGCGATGGCACTTGTAAAGGGCAGTACTCTGAGTTATGTCAGTGGTATCAGGGCGATGATAAATATGTAAAACATATTGCCGGACTGATTGACGGCTCCACTGTATTGAACTCAGGATTGGACGTTCCCACCTTTAATTCAATTAGCCATAAGGCGGTAACCGGACTAGGCTCATCTACAACCTACGGTTATATTAGCAATGCGTCTATGGTGCAATTACCGGGTCAGCCAGGGATTGTGACAGCACCCAAGTTCGCTATGAAAATTAATATCACGTTCACGCCGTTCTACTTAAAACCGATGAGTTTTAGCTGCGGAAAAGTTCAGATCCTGTTCTTCGTATTCTGTTTGGGTGAAATGTTCGGTGTTCTGCTTTACAACGTCATCTTTGTGACGCTGTTTAATTTGTTCCTCTCCATGATGGCACAAATTATTAATATGGTCGTGTTGACCTTCCTCTCGGTTCCTCTACAGGGAATGGCGCAGATTTTTACCTATGGCGTATCTTTTATTCAGCAGCCCACGGTAAATCCGGTCATAGCGTTGGCCAATATGGGTGTGAACTATATCAATTTTGCCAATGAGCTGTGGATTTATCTGCTGATGATGGCAATTACCAGTATATTAATTCCCTGGTTTGGTGTGTTTATATTCCCGCTGATAGCAATGGTGATGCCTTTACTGATTGCCTGGTTGGGCACGATGGTCAGTATAGGATTCACGACTGCCTATTTTATTCCCTTCCTGCCCTATATGATCTTCACCTTCGGTACGATGGGGTGGTTGATTGCGGTGATTGAGGCTATGGTGGCGGCACCGATTGTTGCACTTGGAATCACTCATCCTGAGGGTGAGGGCGCCTTTGGTAAAGGCGAGCAGGCCATCATGATTCTTATGAATGTCTTCTTACGGCCCGCAATGATGATTATTGGCTATATCGCTGCCATTGCGCTCTCCTATGTGGTCGTCTGGATCATTAATGCCGGCTTCTACAACGTGGTGACTTTCATTCAGGGGGATCCAAGCGGCTCGGCATTTAGTTACAGCAGCACTTCCGGTGATCCCAGTCAACAGGCGGGTGCAATTAATACCAGTACGGGATATACCGGTTGGGCGGGTATTTATGGGTTCTTTTTCTCAATTCTTGTTTATACCATGATGTACGTGACGGCAGTGACCAAGTCCTTTACCCTGATTACTTATCTCCCTGATAAGGTATTACGATGGATTGGCGGTCAGCCTGAAGGTATTGGTCAGGAAACCTCACAATGGGCTGAAGAACCCAAGAAACAGATAAGTGACGCGGGTTCGAGCACAGCTAAAGCGGCTCAGCAGATTGATAAACAACTCAGCGGTTACGCGATGAAGGGCGTCAAAAAAGCCGCCAGTGCGGTCAGCTCGCCTGGAGCGAATGTGGAAGCAACTCAAGGCGGAGAATAATAATTTCCGCCCTGGAAGGAAGTCTCGAATTACAGGCAGGTTGAGCCTCTGCCGAATGGCTCTTAAGGAGAAAATCCTCACTTGTCATCCCGAAGCACAACGTTCGGGATGACGTGCTCCTGTTATTCCCTTTGGTATTCTTTGGTTCCGGCAATAATCAGCTTATATACCCGTTCACTGATAATTCCTTGTTCAAACTTGTTACGGGCATCAACCGTCATTAACTGTCCTTTCTGACGAACCAGTTTTCTGGTCAGGGAAGTGACCTCATTCGGATCGCCTTCCAGAAGAATATCGCGGACTTCTTCATCAAAAACTAAATATTCTCTCAAAGCCACCCGTTTTTCATCTACGGTAGGAACCAGCTTCTGCCAGATACAGAGCCGAATGGTTTCAAGAATATCGATAGTTCGTCCTAAACGCTCCTCACCGCTAAATGAGGTTACCAGTCGGCGCATGGTTTCAGCAACGCCGGAGGTATGCAGGGTGGTATACACAGGGTGACCGGTCAATGCCGCCTCTAAAGCCGCACTGATTGTTGCCGCATCACGACACTCTCCCACCATAATCAGACGTGGTTTCCTACGAAGCGCATTACGAACGCCATCAGCGAAATCGGGTAAGTGGCGGGGAATTTCAGACTGGCTGACCACAGCCGAAATTGTTTCAATCTCATCAAACACAAACTCGATAGGCGACTCATAGGTGAGAACTTTTCGATTGGAATCCTGATTCTCAATAAGTTCGCGAATAATTGAGGCAAGCAGGGTGGATTTACCAGAGCCGGTTGCGCCAGTGATAAAGACAATCCCTTCCTGTGGTGCTATAGACTCGAGAATGTTATCAGGAAGCCCCATTGTTTCCAGTCTTGGCGGGGTAGTCGGAATTGTCCGCAAGGTGATTTGGATAGCATCATGCCCCTCGACCAGGCAAGCTGTGGCATTGACCCGGTAACGATAACGTACGCCGCGGTTGGGTCGGAATTCATAATGGGTATCGATATCCTTACCTGATAATAACTGGGTGGTAGCGTTAGGGCCATAGATGGAATTAATCAGGTCACCCAGCTCGGTATTGGATAAGGTCCGGTTGGTAATTTTTAAAAGTCGGCCATAGACCTCAGCAAAGATAGGCGAGCCGGTCTGAATAGTGATATCTGAGGCATGCAGGCTTTCCGCATGCTCTAACATTTTGTCCATAAAAACGGGCGTGAATCGGGTAGGTTCATCTGGCATCAGACTAATGTTACTCATATGCAAATCCTGAAATTGAAAAGTGGACGTTTTAGTTGCTCTGTGAGCTGTATTGGCAGCGTTTGCGCTAATTTTTGCACGAAATAGCCTGGTACAGAGTGCGCAGCGAGCTGCTTTTAATTATTACAAAGCTATTGTAGTTAATTGTAGACATTCCAGCCCGGGGTCTCAACTTTGCCTGTCATCCCTCACTACGTTCGGGATGACGTGCTAAAGTATGTGCCAAGGCCCAGCTCGCAATTAATTCACCGGAGCAATAACCGGCTGCCATGCTTTGCTTGTCACTGTGATATTGGTGTTTTGTGCGAGCTTATCCATATTTTTGAATTGCTCCAGAGCATTTTCATCTTTCTCTACAGCTGCACGCCACTCTTTGCTATTAATATTAAGGCCCGGTAGCGCTGTAATACGCAATACGCGATCATCAATATGAATTTCCGAAGCATCACCGGTCACCCCTAGTTCGGTATGGGATACGAAAGGAGGCGAGACCATGTTCATTGCCAGCAGTTTTCGGTAAAGAATCATTCCGCTAAAATCTTCCTTGATACGGGCCACGCTTTCTTCGAGAATTGTATTTGCCTGATCAACGCCGTTTTTCCAGCCTTTTTCTATATACGCTACCCAGATAGCCCTTTCTTCCCTGCATTTAGGCAGCAGGCTGACATGCGGTGTTTCTGGTTTTTTGTAATCCATCCACAAGTACTGGCGCCAGGTGGGAGGTGTTGTTACAAAATGAGCTTGTTTGGAAACTTTATATACTCTATCGGAAACACGGATAGTTTGCAGATCAGCAAGATTTAACGTATTACGGCCTTCCAGCAGGACAGGAGGCAGGATATTGTTTTCGAGAATCAGGGAGTTAAAATCATAGACTGCGTCCAGAGTTCGCTGCTGTCGGGTTAATTCGTCATTAATCTGACAGGCTCTCCAGGCAAGTCCTGATTGAGCGCCAAGGCTCAAAGCCGTTTCCTTGAGAGCCATTTCCCTGATTTTACCAACGCTTTGCGTGCCACGGGCATTCGCAGGACCTGTGTTTCCCATCGCAATAAGCCCAGGCAGTGTGCTGGTATCAATTACCGTTACTGTGGATCGATGTGCGCATGCTGCCACCAAAAGGGTCAGACAGCAAACACTTAAACTAGGAATAAATTTTGACATATCGTAATTCAACTACCTGACTGTTTGGATAAACATGTATGTTCGCCTTGTGTTTGGCCTGATAATCAATGTTTCGAAGTATCTCGGCAAGGCTCTGATCTTTGGCATTAAGACTTATAAGTACTGGAATAGCGGGTTCTGGACCCAGCACTCTTAAACGGTAGTGAGCAGCTTTCGCAATACGTGCGGTCAATTCCTCAATTGGGCCAGACCAGTCCACTGAGGCTCGGGCTTGCAGATTGTAGGCATTGGGAATAGTGAGAGTATTATCCCCATGCGGCGGAACGATGCTCTTTTCAACTCTGGTCATCTGAAGCATGGAATCGCTTATGGACGAAGCGGCTTCAGCAAGTTTGATCGTTGCATCATCGCTTGGATCATTTAGAGGCGGCTTTTTATAAATGCCTGTTCCTTTACAGGCCTGCAGCAAGATAGCAGTTGCAATCAATAGTGCCAATTTTTTGTTCATTATTTGTTCGGCTATTTAATGGATCAGTACTGTAATGATTGAAACAGGAGGCTGTCACCTTGTCAAGAATTACCGTACATTTTCAAATGTAAAATAGAACTCTGGTAGCTTCCTGCGAGCGCAGCAGTTTGCTTAAGATGAATTCTATGAGTATAAACTATGATAATAGTCGTTCATAAAGCGAGAAAATGACCTGCCCGGCCTGTTTATTTTTTAAGACTTCCCATTGAGTATTGTCCAGATTCAGGGGCTCAGGAGACTCTACATAAAGCAAGCCTCCTGAAGCTAGTATCCTGTTTTTTGCAATAATATCAATGCATTCTTCCTGGAGGCGACTGGCAAAAGGCGGATCAAGAAAAATGAGATCAAACGGTTCCTTGCAATGTTTGAGATAGTGACGGGTATCACCATGAATAATCTCAATTCCCTTTGCCGAAATACTGGCTGCGGTTTTTCCGAGCTGCTCAAATACCGGCTTGGCCGACTCTACGAAAACAACATGAGCCGCCCCGCGGGACAAAGCCTCAAACCCCAGTGAACCACTGCCGGCAAATGCATCCAGACAGCGTTTACCATGCAGGGAATTCATTAACCAGTTAAACAGCGTTTCCTTTACCCGATCAGGGGTTGGCCTTAAACCTTCCACATCCGGGAAGCTGATTTTCTTTCCGCGGAAGTGACCGCTGATGATTCTTACCGTATTTTTCACATTTTCCCTACACTGACTAGCAACATGCGCTCTGGGTGGATGGTCATATCGAAGGCTTTCTTGATATCTTCCGCTGTTACCGCTTCGATGTGTGCCACATAGGTATCCAGATAGTTATCCGGGAGATTATAAAATGTCATACGCAAAAGCATACCGGCGATATTGGAATTACTTGACAGGGATAAGGGGAAACTGCCTGTCAGATATTGTTTGGCAGCATTTAGCTCATCATCAGTTGGGCCGGACTTCAGAAAATCATTTAATGTATTCTGAGTCATCTTCAGCGCTTGTTTTGCCTGATTATTCTGCGTTGAAAAACTAATCATGAACGGACCATTGCCCGGCATCGGCATAAATTGACTGCTGATTCCATAAGTTAAACCATTCTTTTCACGGATCTCGCTCGACAAGCGTGAAACCAGTGAGCCGCCACCTAGAATATAGTTTCCTACCATTAATGGAAAATAATCAGGGTTGTCGTGCTGGATACCGATTTGCCCTAATTTCAAAACTGTCTGCGAAGATGAAAAATCAAAATTGACTTGTTCTGCTCCTGCAAGCGGTGCAGATTTAGCGATTGCGGGGTTTTTAACTCCGGCAGGGATATTTTTAACCAGATTATCCGCAATTTCATGCGCTTGCTGGCTGCTGATAGCTCCCACCATCACAATGACTGCATTATTGGCGACATAATTTTTTTTATAAAAATCCCTTACTTGCCAGTTAGAAATTTTCTTTACTGATTCAACGGTGCCGTTCACGGGATGCCCATAGGGATGGTTTTTATAAAGCTTGCTGAAAAACAGATTATTGGCAATATCCGCTGGTGACTCCTGGGCCTGGGTGATTGCAATAATCTGCTGATTTTTTTCTCTGTTGAAAGCATCTTGTCTGAAGTTGGGCTTATTAACGATGAGGTTAAATGTGTCCAGTGCTTCATTTAGAGCAGGCAGGCTGGTCAGGGTTTTCAGACGTACGATAGCCATGTCGCGGCTGACTTCACTATCAAACTGGGCGCCGGTATTTGCTATTTTCTCAGCGATCTGATTGGCGTCCAGATTACTGTTTCCCTGATCCAGCAAGCGATTGGTCAGAGCTGCCAGACCAAAAAAATTATTGTCATAGGCAGAGCCCGCTGCAAAAGCGATGCTGATATCCAGCATGGGAACCTCGTTGGCCTGATAAAAGACCACACGGGCTCCGTTGCTGGTATTCCATTTTTCAGTTTTGAATGAGGCGGCCTGTGCACACAAACTTAAACTGCTGATGAGTAAAGCGGCTAAAAAATAAATTGTTTTCATTGTAATTCCTTGGACTGCAATAAGGGATACAAACGGGCTTCCGTAATCGTATTCTCTTTTAAATAACGTTGAGCTGCTTCCTGAATCTGAGCGGGTGTTATTGCTTGTATTTTGGATGTATAACTCTCGGCTGTTTCTGAACCCAATCCAATCGTTTCCAGTAAACCCAATTCCATCGCCTGTCCGAAGATAGAATCTTTCTCGAATGTTTTCTGGGCGATAATTTGCGTTTTAATACGATTTAATTCGACTCCATTGACGGGTTCGGTTTGCAGGCGGTGAATTTCACGCAGCAAAGCAGTTTTTAATTCATCCATAGTATGGTTTTGAGTGGGTATTCCGAACAGAACAAATTGCGTTTGATATCGATTATATAAATTGTAATAGATATCTACATTGCTGGCCAGGTGGCTGCCTCGAACAAGGTTTTTGGCAAATCTTGAGCTTTCTCCCGCGTCCAGAATACCGGCTATGACTTCCAGGGCATAAGGTTCCCAGTTAGTTTTGGCTGTTTTTACAGTGGGTGCCGAATATCCGAACATAAGCATGGGCAGCTTGGCAGGTGCATGAATGGCCACTGATTTAGCACCTAAATTGGGCGGCTCCAGTTGTGATTTTCTGACAAAACTGGGTTTTTTCTTTAACTGACCGAAATACAATTTCGCAAGTTCATGGACTTTTGCAGGATTGACATCCCCGACCACCACCAGCGTCGCATTGTTTGGGGTGTAAAAGCTCTGATACCAGGCGCGGGCATCATTAACATTCATTTGCTGTAAATCAGTCATCCAGCCAATAACCGGATGGTGGTAGGGGGCGGCCAGATGGGCGGTCGCCAGATAACGCTCAAAGGTCAGCGCCTGCGGATTGTCGTCGGTACGCATGCGCCGCTCTTCCTGAATAACCTTGATTTCTTTGGAAAATTCATTGGGGTCCAGGACCAGATTCTGCATGCGATCGGCTTCCAGCTCAAAGGCAATGGGGAGCTGAGAGGCCGAAATTTTCTCAAAATAAGCCGTATAATCGGTATTGGTGAAGGCATTTTCCTGGCCTCCAATACCCGCGATTGTTTTTGAAAACATGCCGATAGGATACTTTTTGGTGCCTTTGAACATCAGATGTTCCAATGCGTGAGAGACGCCGGTAATACCCCCGGGCTCATCTGCGGAACCTACATTATACCAAACCATCACGACGGCCACAGGCGCGCGATGATCTTCCTTAACAATTACCTTCAATCCATTGTCCAAAGTAAATTTTTGCACGCCGCTCATGGCAAGAGTGGATAGCAAGGTAAAGAAAATTGCAAATACAAGACGCATGGATTAACTCCCGGCGAAAAAAGGTGATAGAATTCCATATTTCCTCTCTTTTGTATACCTTATGATTAAATGGTTTAAAAAAAATCAGGATGTTTCTACAAAAAACTCACCTCCAGTGCCTGAAACTGATACTAATCAGCCTCAGCGAGAGGCTGTGACGATTGAAACACCCGAAACCGCCCTGGCTGCTGAGCAGCCCTTGCCTGAAGTACAGCCGCAAGAAGAATCACGATTAAGCTTTTATACCCGCCTGAAACGCGGACTGGCCAAAACACGCCAGCAATTTGGTGATAGCGTTGGGCGCTTACTGCTTGGAAAAAAACAAATTGATGCTGGTTTACTGGAGGAACTGGAAACTGTGCTGATTAGTGCCGATTTGGGAATTGACACCAGTCAGGAGGTATTAAAGCAGTTAAGCGAAGGAATGGCTCGAAAGCAGCTTAATGATGGGGATGCGGTATTTCGTAGTCTAAAAGATAAACTGGAATCAATTCTCAGTCCCTGCTCACAGCCCCTGCTTGTTGATAATCAGGTCCACAAGCCTTTCGTAATTCTGGCGGTTGGGGTAAATGGAGCCGGGAAAACCACGACCATTGGCAAGCTGGCCAAACAATTTCAGCAGCAAGGCAAAAAAGTTATGCTGGCGGCGGGGGATACTTTCCGGGCGGCCGCTGTGCAGCAGTTGCAGGTTTGGGGGGCCAGAAATGAAATCCCGGTGATCGCTCAGCATACAGGTGCTGACAGTGCCTCAGTGATTTATGATGCCCTACAGGCGGCTACTGCACGCGGAATAGATATTCTGATTGCAGATACTGCGGGTCGCCTGCACACTCAGAATAATCTGATGGAAGAGCTGAAAAAAGTGAAGCGGGTGATGCAAAAAATAAATCCTGAGGCACCCCATGAAACGATGCTGGTACTCGATGCCAGTATTGGGCAAAATGCTTTGAATCAGGCGCGTGAATTTCATCAGGCGGTTGGTTTGTCAGGTATAACCATGACCAAGCTTGACGGCACTGCGCGAGGTGGAATTTTATTTGCTATTGCCAATGAGTTGGCGATACCATTCCGTTATTTGGGAGTTGGTGAGGGAATAGACGATCTGCGTCCCTTTGAACCGTCACAATTTGTCAAGGCATTGTTTAATGATAATTAAATTTGAACAGGTCAGTAAACGTTATCCAGGTGGATTTGAAGCTTTAAGCCAAATCGATTTTTCCCTTGAAAGGGGCGAAATGGCTTTTCTTACCGGCCATTCAGGAGCTGGCAAAAGTACCTTGCTAAAATTAATTTCAAAGCTGGAAGACCCTTCTTCCGGTCAGGTGATTGTGAATAACGTCCGTTTAAATCAGCTGCGCAATAATGATATTGCCAGATATCGCAGCAGTTTGGGGATTACCTTCCAGTCGCCGCATCTTTTGAGCGATCGAAGCATCTTTGACAATGTGGCTTTGCCTTTGCAAATTCAGGCCATTCCCCCCGTTCAGATAGCCAAGCGTGTGCATGCGGCTCTGGACATGGTGGGTTTACTCAGCAAGGAAAAAATGCTGCCCGTGCATTTATCGGGAGGAGAGCAGCAGCGAGTAGGGATAGCCAGAGCCGTAGTGCATAAACCGGATTTATTACTTGCTGATGAACCCACAGGAAATCTTGATCCTGGCTTGTCTGCAGAGATAATGAAATTGTTCGCACTGTTTAATCAGGTAGGCGTAAGCGTTCTGATTGCCACACATGATTTGGCTTTGATTGCAGGAATGAAGCATCGGATTATCATGCTGAAAGGAGGCCGGATATGCTGAATAATTTAAAGCAGGCAGGAGCCTATCATCTGCAGGCAGCTACCAACAGTTTTAATCACCTGTGCCGCAAACCTTTAGCGACTATGATGACTGTGATTGTGATTGCAATAGCTTTGACTTTACCCACCTTATTCTGGGTTTTTTCGGAAAATCTGAATCAGTTAACGATTGACTGGCAGCAGGGCGGTCATATTTCTCTTTATTTAAAGTCCAATGTATCTTCAGCTGAGGAAACTGCCCTGCTACAGGAAGTGCGCGCAGTGGGAGGAGTCGGCCAGGCTTCCTTGAAAACCGCTAATGAGGGTATGCAGGAACTGCAGCAGCAGGAAGGCATGCATGATATTATGAAATATCTGCCGGAAAATCCCTTGCCGGCGGTGATTGACGTGATTCCCGCGGTTTCAGTTAATAATCCCCTGCAGGTCAGACAACTGTTTGAACGCCTGCAATCCATGCCCCAGGTCGAGCAGGCTAAGCTGGATATGGAGTGGATAACGCGCTTGCATGCCATATTAGGTTTTGCCGGAAAGATTGCTCATGCACTGATGGCTTTACTGGCTTCTGCTGTGGTGTTAATCGTCGGTAATACCTTGCGTCTGGCAATTCATAATCGTCATGAGGAAATCCAGGTATTAAAATTAATTGGCGCTACCGAATCGTTTATTCTTCGCCCTTTTTTATACTCTGGCATTTGGTATGGATTGCTGGGAGCAATTTTTGCGGTTCTTTTTGTCAATATTTTTATGCTGAGTATTGCCGTTGCTGTTCAGGAACTGGCCTCTGTTTATCATATGAATTACCCTTTGCAGGGCTTATCAGTGAAACAAGCTTATTCAATTGTTCTCGCTGCAATTTTATTGGGATGGCTGGGAGCGCATTTATCAGTCAGACGGCAGTTGGCTTCGATAGGGCCTTATCATTAACAGGCTTAGTTTCTGATCCTCTGTGAAGGAGTCTCTGTATTGTAATTTTCTTTACAGGGGGTGTATAATATGGTATTGAGCACTTAAGCAGTGTTTTCTGGTAATTTCCTGCTGTCCCTTACTTATAAATTACATCAAACAGGAAGACAGCGGCTTAGTTTTGATTTTTGGTGATGGAATAACTGGAGGAGTAGTATGAATCGGCAGTTACAACTAGCATCAATCAATTTACCGATTGGAAGTCTCGATGCCTACATCCATCGAGTCAATCTTATTCCAATGCTATCTGCTGAAGAAGAACATGATTATGCTGAGCGTTTTCAAAATGAAAACGATCTTGAAAGCGCACGCCAGCTTGTCCTGGCCCATCTACGCTATGTAGTGCGGGTTGCCCGCGGCTATTTAGGCTACGGCCTGCCCTTAAATGATTTAATCCAGGAAGGTAATATTGGTCTGATGAAAGCGGTAAAACGCTTTGACCCCAAAATGGGAGTTCGTCTGGTTTCATTTGCAGTCCATTGGATTAAAGCAGAAATTCATGAGTTTGTATTACGCAACTGGCGTATTGTGAAGGTCGCTACAACCAAAGCGCAGCGTAAATTGTTTTTCAATTTACGGCAGATGAAAAACCGTTTGGGATGGATGAGTCGTCAGGAAGTGGATGACGTAGCTAAAGACCTGGGGGTTTCGCGCGAGGAAGTTTTGCTAATGGAGCAGCGGCTCAACGCGATGGATTCTTCCTATGATGCCCTGGCGACTGATGACGATGATGACGCCTATAAAGCTCCGGCTCATTTCTTGCACGATGAACATAATGATCCAGCCTATTTGGTTGAGCAGGAAAGAAGCGGTGAACTTGGACGGGATAATCTCTCGGTTGCGTTTGAACGACTCGATGACAGAAGTCAGGATATTCTTCAGCAACGCTGGCTTGCGGATGATAAAACAACCCTGCAGGATTTGGCTGAAAAATACAGTGTTTCTGCGGAGAGAGTCCGCCAGCTTGAAAAAAACGCTATGAAAAAACTTCGTCAGTACATGGAAGAGATGAACTAAACCTTATTCCAGGTTTCTGCGTTGTCACTCATTGTGCATAAATAGAACCAGCAACTAGCCTGTCGTCTTTGCGAACGAAGTGAAGCAATCCAGATCGAAACTTGAACAAAGTTAGGAACAATTGCTTCGTTATCACTCGCAAAGACGGTTATATGCAGAGTTATTGGCAGGGAGCCAGTTATAATTTATTCACATAAGGTGTCAGTGCCTGTTCGGTTTGAACGATGATCTGTTGTAGTTGCTCATACATTTGCTCTGAGGAAGGGTTGTAGCCATCCTTTAATGCCTTTTCTAAAGATTCACAGGCAGAATAAAGACGTTGTGTGCCACAATAGGCTGCCCCGCTTTTTAACTTATGTGCGATTCGTTCAAGCGTTTGCCATTCATGACCTTTAAATGCATTCTGTAAAGCCTCACGGTCTTCAGGGAGCTCTTTTGTAATCAGCATTTTTAATAGATCAAGCATTTCTTTTTCGCTGCCCAATTGTGAAAGGGCTTGTTCCTTGTCAAAAATCGGAAAATGATTCAATTCATTGATTGCAGATGCGTTTGCATTCGCCAAAGGTGTATGCAACCTGATATGAGGTAATATTTGCTCAAGCGTGCTCATAGATAAGGGCTTGGTAAGGACCTGATTGACCATATTTGCCCGAGATTTATCCACCTCATTAGCACAATGTGCAGTCAATGCGAAGATAAGCCGCTCTTCCTGGTGGTGTGCTTTTTCCCATTGTCTGATTAGAGCCGCAAACTGAAATCCATCCATGCCAGGCAATTCAAGATCTGTAATGACAATATCGATAGGGTGGCTTCGTATCAATTCAAAACCGACCTCAGCATTGTCAGCTGAAATATATTCACAACCTAGTTTATCCAGCATGGTTTCTGCCATTTTTCGGGCAATCAGATTATCCTCTATCAACAGCACTCTCGATCCTTGAGATTCCAGTTTTAAAGGTACTACAGGCGCTGGTTTGCCTGGTTGCTCCAAATCAGTTAACAAGGCATTTTTAACTTGCGTTGCTGGGAGACATTCGGTTTGCGGGCTGATTTTTTTAAGAGGAATGGTTAAGCTCACTGTCGTTCCCTCACCTTCAATGCTGCTTAGTTGAAACTTGCCCTTCATTAACTGAAGATATTTTTGAACGATATGAAACCCTATTTTTTCTTGTTCCTCATTGTTTAAAGAAGATAGAGGGGAATTGAAGCGTTCAACTATTCTTTGCTGCATCTCTTTGGGGATCCCTGCACCGGTATCAATCACCTGAAATAGTAAGAATCCTTCTGAAATACGCTCCACTTTCAATATAATCGAACCGTTATGGGTAAATTTGATTGCGTTATCGATTAAATTTAATAAAACACGGTGTAGTTTATGCTGATCACCAAATAGCTGGATTGGCACATTTTGTCCAATCACCAGCACCAGCGATAACTGTTTTGTCTGAATGGCAGGGAGTTCCAGTTTTGCCAGACTGTTCAGGCAGTCGGCCAGATTGAACCAGTCGCTGTCCATCTCTTCATGTGGACTATCAGTAGAGATAGTCTTGAGAACCGCATTTAACAAGGTTAATAATTGCTCTCCGCTTTGACTAAGCCATTGCGCATATTGTTTATTTTCCGCTGTAGTCGAATTATCCTCAAGCATTTTCGACATGCCAATGATTCCGGTAATTGGTGTTCGGATATCATGGCTCATATCAGCAATAAATTCGGTTTTGACGAGGTTAGCCGCCTGGGACGTTTCAAGCGCTTTTTTCAAATTAATTTCCAGTTGTTTACGCTCGGTAATGTCTATCGAAAGTCCCAGGATCCCAATGCAAACGCCCTGCTCGTCATACATAGGTACTTTGCTGGAGAGCATGGTTATTAGTCGCCCATCGGCCCTTGCAATGGTTTCTTCAGCATTAATTCTAGAATTGCCCGACATAGCGTCCAGATCGCCTGAAACAAAGAGCTCGGCGTCCTCTTTTCTCCAGTTCAACTCAAAATCAGTTTTACCGATGATATCGCGTGGAGTTGAATTGAGTAAACTTGCAAACCGCCGGTTACAACCTAAATAAACCGAGCGAATGTCTTTCCAAAAGATAAGATGAGGGAGATTGTCGATGATTGTATTTAAGTGGATATAATTTGAAAATTGAGGCTGTTTGACGGTAACCACCCCAAGCAATCCCTTTAGCTGCCCCGTCTCTGATAATAATGGCGATTTATCCATTAGCAGGGTGAGTGTTTGATTATGATGATGAATAGTTCTGGTAATTGCCGAATGCGGAATCCTGTACATTAATACCTGGTCATCCGCTTCGGCAAAATAGCGAATGACTGGATGAGCCAAAGCGAGCTCAGCATCTGTTTTACCAACTAAAGATTCCTGGGATTGCAGACCGACAAACTCGAGAAAGTGCCTGTTGGCACCCAGGTAGAATCCATCTGCCGATTTCCAGAAGACCAGTTGCGGTATATTTTCCAATACCGCCTGCATCATTGCTAAAGATTGCATAGGTGCTCCATCACCCTGATGATTAATCAGATTATATACCATTTAGAAACGCCGGATTTGACCTGTCTAAATGTTTTATAGTCGGGATTGATTAATTCTGAGTGTGTAATAAACAACACCCAAAAGGAATCCATAGACCAAATGCCCTACCAGCGGAGGGATATTGGCTTTCAAATCAACTAAATTCCATTTTGAAAAGAGAGGAGTTCCAGCAGCCATATAAGGTAATAAGGTCATGGGGCCAGCTATCCACATACCCAATCCAAAAAGTAGTCCCAGTAATATCGCAAGACCCCAGGAATGAATGAAATAGCCAAAAACGACTGCGAATACAATACCAGTTATAATACTGACAATGGCATGGACAAGAAGCCCGCCTGTCAGAGTGGGCATTCTGATGATTGCTCCAAGGGTTTCAACCATTCCCCCCATCAACAGGAAAAAACTGAATACGATGCCGGCAATAATCCCTGCGATAATTCCGTGCAGTACATTCTTAATTGAAAACATGAAACACTCCCTATTTCAAAATTAAACCTTTCTGTATTGACAATAGGTCATCCAGCCTATAAGTCAAGAGTGAAAGTCTGTAGTTTTTCAGGCTACAGACCGAGTGTAACTATTGCAATCGCTGCAGCAATTCCTTGCGGGTTTGCTCATCGACAAAGGCATCCTCAATCGCCATGCGGGTGAAATTTAGCATTTGCTGATCGGAAAAACCGTAAATTTTCTGAGCCTGTATATATTCATTAGCCAGATTGGTACGGAAAAAAGGCGGATCATCTGAGTTTAAGCTGATTCTGATACCTGCCGCCAATAATTGAGGAAGGGGGTGGCTTTCAAGGTTTTGAAAGAGGCCCAGAGCGACGTTGCTGCCCGGACACACTTCGAGTGCGATTCCTTTGTCTTTAAGCCGAGCCATGGTTTCCGGGGATTCGATAACTCGCACACCATGTCCTATGCGTTTAACAGGCAGGTAGTCCATCGCCTCCATCATACCTTCTGCTGAGGCAAATTCACCGGCATGAACGGTGCATTCCAAACCGCCCTCAGCAGCAATCTGATAGGCTTGGGTAAATAGTTTAGGTGGAAAATTAATTTCATCGCCGCCCAGGCCAAACCCAGTGATGCAGGGAACATTTTCCTTAATAGCCTGTTTTGCCACTTTTATGGCAGAGTCTTCGCCAAAATGTCTGACTGCGGTAACAATAATTCTCCCGATAATCTGATGTTTGGCTTCAGCATCATCAATAGCCTGCTGTATAGCTGCCAAATGCTCACAGGAAGGAATCCCGCTGGACATTTCTGCGTGATCCGGAGAATACATGAACTCCACATAAATACCACCGGCATCAGCTCTTTCTTTTAGATAATCAAAAGTGATGTCATAGTAATCCATTGGCTTTTTAATCACTGCCGCGACTGAATCATAAGCTTTGAGAAAATCCAGAAAATCCTTGTATTGATAAGACTGGC
The DNA here is from genome assembly GCF_900640215.1 of Legionella genomosp. 1. Taxonomy (NCBI): domain Bacteria; kingdom Pseudomonadati; phylum Pseudomonadota; class Gammaproteobacteria; order Legionellales; family Legionellaceae; genus Legionella; species Legionella genomosp. 1. Next base: position 97,816 of record NZ_CAAAJH010000004.1, on the reverse strand, counting down.
CATCCGCTGCGAATAAGCCAGACGGCAGATCAATATGATTGCGCTTGGCAAGCTTTAAAGCTAATTGTGGGGAAATAGTGCCTTCTAAATGAACGTGTAACTCAGCTTGTTTAATTGCCGTCATCAAAACTCCTGATTGAGAAACGAATGTTGGTAAGTTATCATAAAAAGCGCTAAAATTAATTAATTATGTTACGTTGGAATGTACTATGAGCAAAAAAGATATTGATAAGGCTTTCGTCAGTCCTATTGATAAATTCCTGTTTCAATTTGATGCCGAGCATGAGAAATCCGCTTCTCAAAAAAAAGAGATTAAAAAGCATAAACGAATTTTTTATTTTCGTGATCATGCAAATAGAGATAATAACAAAGAAGAGATCTGGGAAGATTTTTAATTAGTATCCGCTATGTCTTAGCCTCAATACCATTAAGATAGGGTGCCCTTGGCCCAACATCGAGTTCTGGAATGGTTCAATCCATTTGTTGGGCCAAGGGCCCAACCTACAATAGTTTCCCTTAATTTAACTACGTATTGCGCATATAGCGCTAGTGCGTAGGTGTTATAGGCGCGTAATAGAAATTCTTGCGCTATACGCCATCTCTCATCCCAAAAAGAAATGCAATCCCTTATAAGCCAGAACTGTCAATAAAGAAGCGGCTGGCAAGGTTAGAATCCAGGACATGAAAATGTTGCGGATTACTATCAGATTCAATGCGCCAATGCCGCGAGCCAGACCCACACCCAGAACGGCTCCGACCAAAGTCTGAGTCGCTGAAACCGGAATGCCTGTGCTGGTTGCTACGACAACCGTAGTGGCGGCAGCCAGAGTGGCGGCGAAAGCACGGCTGGGCGTTAATGCTGTGATTGAACTGCCTACGGTCTCAATTACTTTGCGCCCATACATTAAAAAGCCAATAATAACTCCGAAACATCCCAGAAAAATAATCCAGGCAGGATATTGAGTAACCGCGATTGGTGTATTGGCCTGGGTTATCAGGCTATGAATAATTGTTAATGGACCCACAGCCAGGGAAACATCATTGGCTCCATGTGCAAATACCATAGCGCAGGCGGTTAAGGCCATCAGCACTGCGAAATATTTTTCTACTTGCAGAAAACGCTCCCGGCGTCTGATTTTAGGAACTTCGGGAATTCTGCGAATGATAATTATTCCGATAAGCGTAATAACAATGCTGGTTGCCAGAGTGACCGCCAGATCCTGCTTGAAATTAAGATGAATATCAAAATGATTTAAACCCTTAAAAACAGTAATGAATGACAGAACGGAACCAATCAAAAAAAGATAAATAGGAATATATAATTTAGCCTTCTCAAGCGGATCGCTTTTAATAAAGATGGTCTGCTGAATACTGATAAACAGGAAGTATGCGGTGATACCTGCAATCATCGGCGAGGTTACCCAGCCGGCAGCAATGCGGTATACTTGCGACCAATGAATGGCATCAGATCCCAGAACAACACTGCCAAAACCCACCATTGAACCCACAATCGCATTGGTAATAGAGACAGGGAGACCAAAATAACTGGCGAGATTCATCCAGACAGTACAGGCAAGAAGCACGCTCAGCATGCCCTCAATAAGGATTAAAGGCTGCTCGGATAATTCACTGCTGACGATGATCCCATCGCGCATGGTTTCAGTAACACCGCTCCCACCCAGAAACGCACCGGCAAACTCAAAAACAATTGCAATAATCATTGCTTGCCGAACAGTGACTGCCTTGGAACCCATTGTCGTACTCATGACATTGGCCAGGTCGTTCGCGCCGACCCCCCAGGTCATCAGAAAACATAAAGCAATAGCCGCAAAGAAAAAGAATACAGAATAATCCATAAGATATACTACCTGGCGATAAGAATTTGTAATTTGCCGCCCACAATCTGGGCATGATCAGCTAAATCACCAATCCATTGGACCAGCTTATAAAGGAAAACCACTTCAATTGGTGGTAAATCCTTTTCCAGGTCAAAAATGCGGTGTCGGATATCCGCCAATTTGTCATCACTGTCGTGCTCGATTTCATCGAGAGTCATTATCATTTCTTCAACGATTTTAACTTCGCTTCCACGAAAACCGCTTTCGAGCAATTCGTCCAGTTCATTGATGGCTTTGCAGGCCTGTTTGGCTGCATCAAGACAACGGTTTAGAAAAGGCATGAACACGACAGACAACGCGTTTGGAATAATCATCTGACGGCTGACAATTAATCCTGCGATATCTTGCGCTTTATTGGCAATTCTATCCTGAGCACTCAAGAGTTCCAGCAGGTCAGTGCGTGACACAGGTAAGAAAAGACCGGTAGGAAGATGAAGCCGTAAATCGCGCTTTATCATATCCGCCTCTTTTTCAAGAGTTGATATTTTATCCTTGATATCGCTGGCGCTTGGCCAGTCAAGTGTTAGCACTGCTTCAAAAAAAGGCAGGAGCTGCTTTGCGCATTGAGTTACCTTGCGCATGTGTTGCTCAATAGGACGGATAGGTGAAGGTCCGAACATATTAAAAATGCGTGTCATGAATTTGCTATCACCTTATTCGCGATGCCGCGATTATATACTTGTCCTCATGCAAGATGCAATTTGCGATTCATATTTTTCGTTATAATTTTCGTGCTATGCTCAAAATGTCAGTGATATGAATCAGGGAGAGCTGTTCACATGAGACGCTTGATATGGATATTATTTTTTTTTACAGGAAGCCTGTTTGCCGCTCAGATGGTTACCAAGGTTATCGAGCTTCATTATCAGCAGGCCGATAATGTAATCCAGTTAATTCAGCCCTTATTATCTCAGGGAGAGGCAGTAAGCGGCAGCGGTCAGACCTTGATTCTTAAAGTCACCCCTGACACCTTAACCCAGCTTCGTGAAGTGCTTCATAAACTGGATCAGCCCCCAGTGACTTTTGAAATTGCCGTATTCCAGGGTGACCCTGACTGGCTGAGTACGCAAAACTCTAATACGATAAGCATCAGTACCTCGTCCAATCAAAACCAGCAGCGCTATCAGTCGGTCAAAGTAATGAATGGCGAATCCGCATTTATCAGCACCGGGGAAGACCAGCCAGTAATCAGTAATGTTGGGATTGGTTTCTGGAGTGCTGGTGTCAGTTACGACCGGCGTCTGGTTCAAACCGGATTGATGGTTGAGCCATTACTGCAGGGGCATAAAGTCAGACTCTCTGTTAAGCGAATTCGCGAACAGGATACGCAAGTTAGCGATCAGAGCTTTAACCAGCAGCAGGTAATGACCACTGTAATGCTGCCTTTAAATGAGTGGGTACCCCTGGGAACTGCTCAAGGTGAACCAGCCGCTGATCAGAATACCGAAGTCATTCGTGCCGGTACTCCGTTTACCCAAAATTCAACGCTATACATTAAAGTGAAAGTGGTTGGCAAGTCCAGTTCCGGGATAGAAAAATAGAGAATGTTCATTAAACTATGTCATTACTCACAGCACGCCGTCATCTCGAACGCAGTGAGAGATCTCAGAATGCTGGCACAAACCAAGATTTGGGAGATCTCTCACTGCGTTCGAGATGACGTGACATGACACAGTTTGATGAACACTCTCGAAAAACAAGGCTTGTTGAAAATAAATGGTCTTTGTGGTAATATTTTGATCAAGTTCAGGGCTGATCAACATTGCAAATGCTTAAATTTTTAATGAGTCATTGTGGTTTTTTTTCGACTGAATCTGAGCACACAGCCCCGTCAATGAACTACTCCATGGCAGATTTTATTTATAACTCAGAGAACAAATCCAGGCTCTATCTTGCAGAGACAATAAAACAGGACCGGTCCTCCGGGCTGGGTTCTGCATTGGTCATCTAAATAAAGTGTGTCTCGACAAAATCGAAGAAATTAATCGTCCACTGCTGTACGCTCCTGCCTGATAGCTCTATTTCAGTTCAGTTTTACTATTGTACTTAATATCTTCCCCATGATTGTAGCGCTTTATTTTGTATTGAAACCGCCAATAGAGCAGGAATACGCTGCTTAAAGCTCCAATCATCATTCCCCACCAAAGCCCTGTGGTTTTCATATTGAATTGCATAGCGAAAACATAGCCGATGGGTAAGGCAAGCAGCCAGAAGCTGAAGATTGAAATCAGCAAGGTGAACCGCGTGTCTTTTAAGCTTCTTAAGGCGCCAAAGAGGGCTATCCGCACTGACTCTGCCATTTGGAACAAAGCACCGACGGCAAGGATTCTGGCAGCATCGTGAATAATGGAATAATTTTCCGGTTTGCTCAGGTCAAAATCGACAGAAATAAGTATGTAGGGTAAGAACCAGTAACAAAGTGCCACCAGAAACATAAAAGCAAAAGAAAGGTTTATCCCGGCAGTCGCTGCTTTTTTAGCGGCTTGCGTCTCTCCCGCACCCAGTAAATGGCCCATGCGAACCGTTATGGCCTGGGCAATTGAAAAAATAACCGACATCAGGGTGCCAAGATATTGCATTGCAATCTGGTTAGCGGCTAATAGTTGGCTGCCAAAAAAGCCCATAATCAGGGTCAGGGTGAAAAAGAAGCCGACTTCAATGCAGTACATAAACCCGATTGGGCAACCGATACGCAGCAGCTCGAACACATAGGATGGCTTGCTGGCATTAAACAGTTTTTTAAAGTAGGGATGGTAGGATTTATCCATAAATAAATAAAATGCCAGCAAAACTACCGTAATCCAGTAACCAATAGTCATTCCCCAGCCAGCTCCGGCGATTCCCAGTGCCGGCAGCCCCCATTTTCCAAATATCAGCAGATAACTGAAAAGGATATTCATGGCGACATAGACCACACTGAATTTTAGGATGACTCTGGCATGGCCAAGGCCAATAATGATTTCAAATAATGCGGTCATAATAAAAGTGGGTAAAAGCCCCCAGCTGATGGCATGCAGATAGGCTTGTGCTGAAGAAACCACCGCCGGACTTTGTCCCAAAACCAGAAACACCGGTGCCATATTGCGGAAAATCAAGAAGCTGGGGATAACCAGAATAAGCGCAAGCCAAAAGCCGTCTCTTACCACCCGCGTAATCCCCTGATGATCTTTGGCGCCAAATTTATGAGCCACCAGGATATTAATGGAACTTAATGTTCCAAAGAGAATGACCACAAAGGTTCCAAAGAGCCAGCTGACTAATGATCCGGCGGCCAGAATGTCGGGACCTAAGCGGGAAAGAAAAACCGTTTCAAAAAAGAAAACCCCGGATTGCAGAATACCGGTCAAAGCCAGCGGGATGGCCAGCTTAATCAGAGGGGAATAGTCATTTTTGAATCCATTCATAGTATCAGGCCGATTTTAGTTTTATTGGGATTACCAAGTGAGTCATCGTCAGTTTTTTGTTCTTCATTCAGTATAGTAGCAAAGTCATTCTCAGGAAATTTAATACCTTGACAATCCATGAGATTGACCAAACAATAGCGGCTTATTTGACATTATCAGGTTAAATTCATGCAAATTATCAGTATAAAAGGCCGTGAGATTCTGGATTCCCGCGGTAATCCTACTGTAGAGGCTGACGTAATACTAGCGAGCGGTGAAATGGGGCGTGCTGCTGTTCCTTCCGGTGCCTCTACGGGTAGTCGAGAGGCCTGTGAACTCCGTGATGGCGATAAAGCACGCTATGCGGGTAAAGGGGTCAGCAAGGCAGTTAATTTTATTAATCAGGAAATTAATCAGGCACTGCAAGGCTTTTCAGTGGAAAAGCAAGACCAGATTGATGAAACACTTTGTCAGCTGGATGGCACAGAAAATAAATCACGCCTGGGAGCCAATGCGATACTGGCGGTGTCTCTGGCTTCAGCACGCGCTTTCGCCTGTGCCCGTAAAGAGCCTCTTTACATGAGTCTTAACCAAGGCCAGCGTATGTCAATGCCGGTTCCGATGATGAATGTCTTAAACGGCGGGGCGCATGCGGATAATAATGTCGATATCCAGGAATTTATGCTGATGCCGGTAGGGGCTTCGGATTTCTTCAGTGCCTTGCAAATGGGAACCGAAGTGTTTCACGTTTTGAAAGCGGTTTTGAAAAAGCAGGGTTTGAATACGGCAGTAGGTGATGAGGGAGGTTTTGCTCCGGATCTGAAATCAAACCGTCAGGCACTTGATATGTTATCCCAGGCAGTAGAACAGGCTGGGTATAAATCAGGTAAGGATCTGGTGTTTGCACTGGACGTTGCGGCTTCCGAACTCTATAAAGAAAATTCCTATCATTTGGCTTCCGATAATAAGACCCTGGATAGCGCTGGCTTGATTGCTTACTACGAAGAACTGGTTGCCAGTTATCCCATCGTCAGTATTGAAGACGGTCTGGATGAAAATGACTGGGATGGATGGCGTGAGCTGACCCGTCGGCTGGGAAATAAAATTCAATTGGTGGGTGATGATTTGTTTGTTACCAATCCCCGTATTTTACAAGAGGGAATTTCTCAAAAGATGGCCAATGCGATTTTAATCAAGTTAAATCAGATTGGCACGCTGACAGAAACACGCCAGGCTATTCAATTGGCGCAGGCTAATGGCTACCGCTGCGTGATGTCTCATCGTTCCGGTGAAACCGAAGATACCTTTATTGCTGATTTGGCGGTGGCTACAGGTTGCGGGCAAATTAAAACAGGTTCGCTTTGCCGTACGGATCGCGTGGCTAAATACAATCAATTAATAAGAATCCAGGAGCAATCCGGATTACCCTATGCTGGTAATGTATTTTCATAATACCTCGATTCTGGACTTGGGCTATAACTTTGCTGAACTGGACTCCACAAATCCATAAAGCAAAGTTATACTGGAACAACCGCTTATTTGATTACACGCATATGCGCTCAATTATTGTCATATTACTGGTAGCTCTTATCGGCCTGCAGTACAAACTCTGGCTAGGAGAAGGGAGCATTAGCCAATGGCGTCAGCTGGATAATAAAATTGCTGAAAAAACAGTCGAGAACGAGCAGTTGCTGGCGCGCAATCATGCTATTGAAGCTGATATTCTCGAATTGAAAAGCGGCGAGCAGGCTTTGGAAGAGCAGGCGCGTTTTGAGCTGGGTATGGTAAAGGATGATGAGGTGTATTATCAGTTCATTGAGTAATTTCCTGCCTGATTACATGACTAACTAATAGGGATCCATTCCAGATTGGCAGGAACCAAAGGAGGGCTTTCCCATAAACTGATGACATAACCACCGCCGCCTGAACCGGTAGGTTTTACGGCCAAGGCACCAAGATTTTGAAGATTCTGAATATGATGACCTAAATTCTCGCTTATCAGCCCCCAGTCTTTAAAACATTGCCCAGCTTGCTGAATCGCATCGCTCAACAGGGTTAAACTGGCAGGTGAGTACTCCTCTTTCAGTGCCTTGCGGCATTTATCAACCGCGTCCTGCATGGATAAATCAATGCCTTCTGCCTGAGCGCTATCGGATTGCCACAACTGATTAACCTGGTTAATGCAGTGCGAAGTGAAGCCTATTTGCCCGCAAGATGATAAATACCAGACAGGTTTCCATTTTTGCACCATCGGGCTTACCTGACCTTGTTTAAAAGCAATACCTGATTCAGCCGAAACCCCAGCGATATCCAAACCGCTGCTTTTGCCATGAAAGAGATTTTCGAGATTTTTTGCAAAAAGGGAAGTGGTTTCAGGAGTGATCAACTTTTGAGCCGCGAACCAGCGTGCCATTGCCACACAAAGAGCTGCGGATGCCCCCATCCCCACGCCAACCGGAATGTTGCAATGCAGGTGAAAATGTCCGGTTAAACGATTTAAAGATTGGCCCAGCAATTGCTGACCCTGCTCGAGTACGCTCCAGAATAAAAGGTGCATGTCAGCGCCATTGGGCCCTTCATAATTGGCGCTTAGCTCTGAATCCGAGGGTTTATAACTGAATATCAGCTTTTTTTCCCTAATTGGAAATACCAGTGCGTCATGGCCTCTCAATACAGCGTGCTCACCCGCTAAAATCCATTTGCCATATGTTGTTGTTTGAAATTCATAAAACATCATAATTTCCAACCAAGTGTTGTTGTTTAAAGCGCTGGGACAGTTGTTCCTGATCGGGTCGGTAAAGTAAATGAATGTTAGGGCCAGCGTCCATAGTGACAATAGGACCGTCACCTTCTTTTTCCCATAGTAGCTGTAAGGATTTTAGCAGGGATTTGCTATCCGCTGTCATATAAGTGAATGGTTTTTCACAGGTAGCAAATAATTGATGCATGTCATGAAACTCGCGCCAGCAAATCTGAAAGGCATCGGCCCAGTTTTTTGCTTGTAAGGCGTTTAGCAATACTTTGAGATTTTCTACTGCTCTTTGTGTGCGTGTTGCATAGTGCTTGCTGGTTTTAACCAGACGATGCGCTTCACTTGAGGAGATTTGCTTTTCTTCCCGGCTAATGACCACTACCTGATGCAGTAATTGCTGATAGGGCAGGTCAATGGCCTGCACGCTGTCATCCTGCCAAAGAGCCCAGGGAGCAAAAAAAGAACGGCAGGAGGAACCAGAGCCTTGCCGGCTGAGATTTGCTGCTTGTGCAATAGGCGGCAACGGAATATTTTTTAGTTCACAAATTGCTCGGATGGCGCATTTGGTCAGGGCTGCAAAACTGGATGCAGAGCTTGCCAGGCCGCTGCCATGCGGAAAGTTATTCGATGAACGCACTAAAAAAGAGCCCTGATAATCAAAATGATTTTTTAGAAAGGCCAGGTGCTTTAAGAAGCGCTGCTGAGAAGCCAGGGATAATTCAAAGGGCATCGCGCCTGGTAAATGCAGTGGCTCCCAAAAATCCTGTCTGCCAGAATGACTATCGAGAGTGACATTGCTCAATAAATTGGGAAGCGTATAGGATAGGGACGGATTCGCGGGCAAATTGCTGTTATCATCCTTTTTTCCCATGTATTTTATCAGGGCTATATTTGACGGGGCCTGAGCAAACCATTGCATTAATTATTCTCCTCGCAGTTAATGACCGGGGGCGTCATTCCAAAGTATTTTATGCAGCTGAATCTGAAATCTGACCGGCAGTCGATCGGCTACAATCCAGTCTGCCAGAGTGGTCGCAGGCAATTGGTTCCAGCTTGGAGAATAAAGAATCTGGGTGCGTTCATGTAAACGTTGTTCTCGCAAAAGCTGATTAGCCCATTCGTAATCTTTACGACTGCATAATACAAACTTTATCTGGTCAGTAGGTTTTAAGTAGTCAATGTTGCTAAATAAATTTTTAGCACATTCACCGGAGTCCGGTGTTTTTAAATCCATTACGATCATAACCCGCTTGTCAACGTTTTCTATGTTGCGTGCGCCGCTGGTTTCCAGGGAAACCTGATAACCCGCATCACAAAGTTGCTGCATTAGGGTTAAACATCCTGGCTGAGCCAGAGGTTCTCCACCGGTGACGCAGACATGGCTGCATTCAAAACTGGCCACTTTTTCAAGAATAGCTGCAATTTCGGTGTTTTCCCCGCCATTAAAGGCATAGGCTGTATCGCAATACTGACAGCGAAGAGGACAGCCGGTAAGCCGTATGAAAACTGTCGGCAGGCCGACAGTGGTTGATTCGCCTTGTAATGAATGAAATATTTCAGTGATACGCAGTTGGTTGTTTAATTTGGTCATGAGGTACTAAGAGTATGTAATTTAGCCAGAGCGAGCTGTGCCGTGGGAGTGTCAGGATAATTTTTTAATACTTGCTGTAAGCTTTGTTTGGCTTCGGTTTCTCTGCCTGATGCCGCCAGCGCATAGCCCATTTTCAGGGTGCAGGCTGCCGCTTTGCTGGATGAAGGGAATTGTTTGAGTACCAGGTCAAAATGGCTAATCGCTTCGGCGTAATTTTTCTTGACCATGTATAATTCGCCCAGCCAGTAATGCGCATTGGCTGTGTAGCCTCCATGGGGATACTGAGCAACAAAAGTATTCATTGCGGCCAAAGCATTATCAAAATGCTTGTTCTTTACTAATTCATAAGCGGCAAGATAGCTTAATTGTTCATCGGCAGGATTATTTTTAGCGGAAGGGATTACCGCAGTATTTATTTCGGTTAATGCTGTATTGCTTTGCTGAACTGATTTAACTGCAGTCGGGGCTGCAGAAGGTGCTTGATTGACGCTTGCAGTCGGCGGTGTTTTGGTTTCCAGCTTTAATTCAGCTGGATTTTCATTTCGGGCAATGGATTTGGTCTGAAGCGTGTTGCTAAGTCTTGAATCGAGATCTTTGTAGAAAGACAGTTGCTGTTGCTGAAGCTGTTTTAATTCATGGGACTGCACTTCCAGTTGACCGCGAAGTTCCTGTATTTCCTGCCTCATTCCCTGAAGTTTATCCAGCAATTCTGCATTTTCACTGTGAGTCAGCTCATTATCCTGGACCAGAGCAATCTCTTCTTCAGGATAACTATCGTCAAGCTGTGCCTTGGCAACAGGCTGCTGTTCCATATCAGCCTGCTGTTCATCGAGAATCGCAAAGTTTTCGCTGTCATCCACTACAGGCGCTTCTGCAGCAGCCTGTAATGGAAGTAAACCAGCGAAACACAACGCGAGAAAGCGATGCTTCATTTGAATCATCTTGTCGCCTCATAAATAAATTCTACACGACGATTTTGCATGTGAGACGCATCGTCGTGGCCAAAATTAGCTGGACGCTCCTTACCATAACTGACCACGCGAATTTGCTGTCTGCTAACCCCAGCCATACGCATTAACTCAGCGACGGTGTTTGCACGGCGCTCACCCAGCGCAATATTGTATTCACGGCTGCCGCGCTCATCCGTATGACCCGCCAAAAGCACGCGTGCACCTGGATGAGATTTTAAATAATCGGATTGCGCATTTAAAGAGGCCATGTATTTAGGTGCAAATGTGGAGTCATCGTAAGAGAATAAGTATAACTGATTATGGGGCGCCTGAGTGGTATAGGATTCACCTGGTTCCTGACCCGCAAAACGAGTAAACTGGCCCAGACCGTGTGCCGAAGCATCAGTATCACCCATGCCGGAGTAATCACCAGCGCTGCCTGGGGTTTTTGAACAGGATGCCAGCAGGACGATGCTTGCTGCGACCAGTCCCAGTTTTAAAAATGACTTAGCTCTCATCCTTTTCTCTCCTTCTTATTCTTGGTTACAAATATTATTCGGGGGATCAAAATTTAATTCGCCCTAATGGCGAGCCATTGTACAATTGTTTTTGTATTTTCGCCATGATTTTAAGAATGGATTGAAGTGTACTATAAATCGAAGTGCGTCAAGACGTTACAAACTGTCGTCAATTGTTGCTTTAGGTATTGCAGTAAGCAAATGCTAAGTCTCTGCAGATTGATCTCTCTAGTCTAAACTTAAAAATAAAGTGTAGAGTTAAAGATGCCAAGCAAAAACGAACTTATTGACGGGTTTCTACAAATGGTTCATCAGGAGAATCGCCGTCTCAAGCCGGGTGAGTCTCATTTTGACTGGATTGTGGACGAATTGCTCGGAACAAGTGAAAGGGTTCTTCAGGATTTCTTTAGCAAAATTGCTGACCATGCCTACTCAAATAAATTAGTGGATAGGCATACAAGTTCTAATCAAACTATTTGGAATGTCTATACCATGTTAGTGGCCAAACATTTTGCCATGAATATGAGGAGAGACACCAAATTACTCAATATGATAAAAGAAATGGGTCAACATCGAGCCTTTATGGCTGATTTATTAAAGCATGGAACGGATGACGAGCGTCCAAAATATGGAAAAATAAGAGGCGAAGAATCATCACCAACGGAAATTTGTCTTGAGTTCATAGGGCCCAAAAACACTACGTATAGTAAATTTTACAATCCAATAATGCAGCGTTTAGCGCAGGACTTCGCTCCACAGGATTTTGTTTCCAGAGAATTGGAAGCTGAGACCGGGCGCCAATTGATATCCCCTTCCTTACACTACGTAGCTCAAAAATTTGAACTTGGAAAAGGTCAAACTGTAAAGTATAAAACTACTTGTCGGGATGAAAAGCCAGAGCTGAGCGATCAGTTCAATGTCCACATCTTCGAATATAAAAATACCCAGTATGTAAGTTTTACCTATCCTATGATGGATGCTAAGCCCCTTTCAGAGCAGATTCAAAAGCCTCAGGAGCTATTTGAAACACTTCTCAAATGGGATGTGAAAAAAGATCCCGTCGGTTTTTATAAAAATCTTGCGGTCTTAAATCGGGAGTTGTACCGCATACTTCCTATTCGATTAGGTTCAGCGGCTTTGGCTGAATGGATAATTCTCTCAATAGCTCAGGCGAAAGATGTTGATCTTGGAAACGTTAGAACAATGGAGATCCCGCGAGACTTTATGGCGTTTGCCACACGAAGCAGCGAATCATATGCCAATTGGTATCTTGATAATGTATTTGAAAATGTCAGGAATACGGTTCACGACAATTTTAAAAACTCAATCGTTCGCTATGTTCAAACTATGCGCAATGAATTGCCTGCCGACTCGCCAGCTCTGATGAACCTCAATGCGATGTATAATGAGTTTAAACAGTTGGAGTCATCCAGTATAAGTGCTTATCAGGAATTGATTCAAAGGCTGCGCAACAATCACCCTGTAGAGCATATTTCCTGTAAAATAGAGCATTTTTTTGATGAGGAAAATTACCCTAAACAGTGGGTGCCACCAGAGATGAGCCTGGATGATCCTTTATTATCAGCCGTTAAAGCGCAAATTGATATTCTGAGAGACGAGAGAGCGCGATTTTTTAAAGCCAGTAAAGGGCTTAAGGCCGAGAAACAAGCGGGGCTTAATCTGTTGCTTACTCTGATACCGGAATATGGATTACGCGGAGCGCTTGTCAAAGTTTTGGAGAAATATCCTGATATAGAAAAGGGCAAGGGAAGCAGGACAAAAGCAGTGTTAGACAAGTTGAGGGATAATTTACCTCCTGAAGAGGTCACGAGCAGACCTTCCTGTACGGATTATAAAGTAGCAGTTGACGGTATTAAATCGCAGCAACAAGCTCCTGTGGGAGAGAGCGCTCCCGATTTGGAGCTGTCATCAAAAGCCAGTAGTAGCAGTGGAAGATAGAAACATTGCTTAAATTTAATGGGAATCATTTTTAACATGATTTAATACAAACTTCGTAACCCCGGCTGTAAATAATCCTGTGGCCTGGTTCGCGGCAATAACACCGCCGTAGGGTGTCTCGCTTGGACAGGGAATATGCAATTCAATTATTCTGGAAGCGATAATACGATTATCACTAACATGTGTTAAAACAATCTTGGCAGTGAAATCAAGCTGGCTGGGCTTTTTGAGAAAATTCTGCTGTAATTCCAATAGTTGTGTATCGAGACGATAATCGGTTAATTCCGAAGTTGCAGTCGAAGCGACTGCATAGAAATAGCCGCTTTTCTGCAAGCTCTGCACCATGAGAGGTAAAAGCATATCGGCGGGTGGCCCCATCCAGGCATTATGGACAAAATTGCTGATTTCAAAGGGCTTATCGGTATACAGCATCTCTTCGGTGTCATAGCCGGTTGCAGCATCCGGATGGGTTATCAGAATGGAAGCATGGACCGGCTTACTGGCAGCTTTCTCGCTGCTGAAGCTTTCCAGTTTATATTCATTGGTAACTGTCGGTTTAACCGCACATCCTTGCAAAAACAGTATGCTGGCAATCAGGCCAAAGCTTCCGATTAATCTATTCAAGTCACTCTCCCGGTCCGGCTTTGGGCGTTGCAGTTCCCCGAACTACCACAGCAGGATTTTGGCGCATTAAGTTACTGACTTGTTCCAGATTAGCTGCAATCGTATTTAAACGGCGAATCAGAACAACGGCAGGCGGTATGGTTTGTTGTGAAATTTTATCCAGGGTGGTTTTGCCGGCATCCATAGCGCTGCTCACTTTTTCCCCTGCTTCACTAATTCGTTCTGTCATTACATTCAGTTTTTCCACCCCTTGTTTCACATCGCGGATAATCGCCGGCAAATCTTTACTCGCTTGGGCGAGATTGCGGGTCAGAACGTCTGTGCTTTTCAGGGTATTGTTAATGGTTTCGTTATTTTTAGCCACCACATCAGAAAAGCCCTCCAGGTTTTTTAAGGTGTTTTTAATATACAGGGCATTTTCATCATCAAAAATTTTATTAATCTTGACCGTAACGCCATTTACATTCTCAGCGACTTCTTTTAATACGCTATCCAACTGATAAAAAAGAGAAGGCTTGGCTGGAATAATGGGATAAGGTTCTTTGGGAATCTTTTTCAAGGGAGTGAGTTCAGAGGAGGAGGCTGATAAACCCACATAAGTTGTACCGGTAATCCCCTGCGAAATTAATGTGGCGGTGGTACTGGTGGTTATGGGGGTCCCCTCCTCAATATTCAATAAAATTTTAACTTGCTGAGGATCGATCTGGCTTAATTCAATTTTGGCAACTGAACCCACGGGCACGCCATTGTATTTCACCGGCGAGTCTTCACTGAGTCCAGAAACTGCTTCGTGGATATACACTGCATATATCTTGTATTTTTTCTGATCAAAACCCACTGATAGCCACAGGGCTGACGCCAGCAGAGCCGCAGTAAGAATGACAACAGTTAACCCGACGATAGTGTAATTTGTTTTAGCTTCCAAGGAATATTAGCTCCGATGGCAAATGCCAGTAGTTTAAAATTTACTAAAGTATTCAGCAATCAGTGGATGCGGATTTTTCATTAATTCTTTTAAAGGCTCCACTGCCAACACTTCTCCATTCCCTATAAAAGCAACCCGATCGGTTGATTTTAAGGATTCAAGATCGTGACTTATCATCACAACGGTTAAGTTTAATGTTTTACGTAAAAAAAGAATCAGTTCATCGAACTGACGAGCCCCTCGCGGGTCAAGACCGGTCGTTGGTTCATCCAGAAATAATAATTCCGGATCCATAGCGATGGCTCTTGCCGCGGCTGCTCTTCGCTGCATACCGCCGCTTAACTCGGAAGGGTACTTGCTCGCTGATTCTTCCGGCAATCCGACCAGCGACAGCTTGAGCATGGCCAGTTTTTCCATAAACTGCTTGTCCATGGCCGTGAATTCACGCATAGGAAACGTTATATTTTCCAAAACAGTCATGGCCGAAAACAAGGCGCTATGTTGAAATAACATGCCCCAACGTTGACGCAAGGTATTGGCTTTACGCACAGAAAGGGTCGATATATCCTGACCAAAAATCTTAATCTCGCCTTCAGTTGGCTTTAAAAGCATCAACAAACTGCGCAATATTGTGGTTTTACCGCTGCCGCTCCCTCCGATAATCGCAAGAATTTCTCCCTGATTGACAGTTAAATTGACATTCTTATGAACCCAGTGCCCGCCCAGTTTGTTTTTTAAACCAGTTACTTCAATTACAGGGGCAGCCATTATAAATCCATCCAGCTGTAAACCACTGAGAATACGGCATCGGCAATAATAATCAGGAACAAGGCCTGAACAACGCTTTTGGTCGTTTGACTTCCGACGCTGTCAGCACTGGATTCCACTTGAAATCCCTGGAAACAGCCTACCAAAGCAATCAGAAAGGCGAAGGCCGGTGCTTTATAAAGGCCTAACATCAATTGAGATAAGCCAACTGAATCTTTCAGGCGGGCGAGGTAGTCGAAATGGTTGACGCCAAGCATCCATTTTGACATGAACATCGCTCCAAACACACTGAATACATCGGACCAGAAAATCAGTAAGGGAAAAACAATCAGCAGGCCAATGACTTTGGGCATGACCAGCAACTCAGTAGGGGATAAGCCCATTGTATAAAGGGCGTCAATTTCTTCATTGATTTTCATGCTGCCAATCTGGGCAGTAAATGCTGAACTGGTGCGGCCCGCTACGATAATGGCGGTAATCAGCGGGGCGAACTCTCTGAAAATCGCCATTCCTGATAAATAAGCGATAAAGATGTTGGCTCCATAAGTTTGCAGCTGAAGCCCCATTTGATAAGCCAGTACAACACCAATTAAAAAAGAAAGCAGTGCCACGATCGGAAGAGCTTTGATACCAGCTGAATCGATAATGGAAACAATGCTCGGGAACTGAAAGCGCCGCCATTGCCCAAATGCTTCAAACAGTTTGGTGCTCAGATCGCCAAGCAAAATAATAAAGCCGTCAGCCTGATTAATTTTATGAATGGTTTCCTGACCAATCATCTCAAGAATGGGCTGAGGTTTTGCTGGGGGCACATGAAAATCAAGCACTTCCTGTTTTTCAGCAATCAGTTTAAGCAGTTCCGATTGCTGGGTATTAAAATCTTCCAGCTCCGCTTTTTTGTGGTGCTCTTTCAGAAATAAAATAAAATTATGCAGCGCTAATGCGCCTGCACTATCAAAATGCTTAAGCTGTTTTCCATTGATACGCAGGCTATCCGACTCTGGCAGCTTTTCTTTTTGCACTGCCTCAATGAAGCCATTCAGAGTGGAGACGGTCCAGGATCCTGTGCATTCATATCGCTGATGCTCTTCGTCATATTTAAGCCCGGCGTCTGAGAGTACTTTAGTCATGATTGCATTGGCTATAAGAATTGTTCAGCGCAGAGAATACAAGCATTCTGCCAGCCATTTAATTATCTCGAATAAACTATTTACGTAGAGTATCTAGGCGCGCATTTTTTTTCAATCATAAAATTCGAGAGTGTTCATTTAAACTGTGTCATGACATGTCAGTTTGGGAGATCTCTCACTACGTTCGAGATGACGGCGTGCCTGTGAGTAATGACACAGTTTAATGAACACTCTCCAAAATTCAGATCTGAAGACTTGAGAAATTGGAGAATTTGTGAGATGACTTTTAATTGAGAACCCTGCTTGTAGGTCAGGCCGGTACAGCAGTAAGGATGTAAAATTAAATAATGACGCCGATCAGGAAGTTAAGATTATTTCTTTGGGGGGTAGATCCGGGCTATTTCCGTCTCAAACATGCATTAAAAACGGTCATGGCGATTTTGATTACCTTGACGCTGAGCATAAAAGAACCTTTGTTCGGAAAATTAATGGCCGGAATCGCCTGCGGATTCTCACTGCAGGGAATCATTGCCAAGTCTTTTGCTTTGCGGGTTATTCAGGTCATCGTGTTTGATCTGGTGTATTTTATGGTTTTCATACTGGGATTGAAAGTCAGGGATTCGCATAATCTGACGGCGCTGGTTTTAATTGGATTAGGTTTTGCAGTGAACTACTGTCGTCGTTTTGGACTTCAAAACAGTATGGCACCGATGATGGCGTGGATCCTGTGTTTTTTTGCTACTATTCTGCCCTTTGATACACCGGATGCCGCCTGGATGCATTTGCATGCTTTGATTATTGGTCTTTTAGTCGCGGCATTGGTGGCAATATTCATTTTTCCGGAAAATTATCCCAAATTATATATAAAAAACTCAAATCGTTTATTTAAATTACTCGCAAGAGGAATGAGGGAAATCCGATACTATCTGGTTAAACGCGATGTTATTCAAAGTTTTGAAAAATTGTCCTTTGTGCGATTGAAACATAATATGAATCATTTGCTCGACAGCAACCAAACGATCGAGCAAAGCGATGTATTTGATGGCTACCAATCAACAGTCAGCGAAATTCTCGTCCATCAGTATGCTTTTGTGAGTGCCTACACGATGATGGTGGAAGCCTACCATGTTATAAAAATTTATGATTATCAACTGCCTCGCTCCGTTCGATTATCCTTAATCGTCATTAATCGGCGTCTCGCCGCGCTTTTTGATGCGGTGCGAATGAGGAAGGATTTTGTAATCCGGTATGAGCGCGTGAAGGTTTCTCTGCGGCAGCTGGATGAATCCATGAGCCATGAGCTTTTGACGGAGCCTACACTGGTGATGGCTTTACTCAACCTGAAATTAACATTCAATTTGCTTAATCAGCACATGGCTGAACTGGTAAGGATCCAAGATGGCGCTTCGCAATACCACTAAAATAGCATGGCAGGCTGCAACAGCAATTACCATCGCGGAAATTCTAAGTTACTTTCTTAATCTGGAAAGAGGGTATTGGATTACCCTAACAGCAATGGCATTGACTACCCAATCCTGGGGAGAGAGTCTGAAACGCTCGCTGGAACGAGTCAGTATGACAATTCTTGGCGGGGCGGGAGGTACGCTCTTGTATTGGTTAACCCCGCAGAACCAGTATGTAATTCTGGGGATTATGCTATTGTTTGTGTTTTTCGCAGTGTATCTTTTTCAGATTTTTCATTTGGCGGCAATGATTGCCCTGACGGGCTTCGTAGTTTATCTATTTGCCATGTTTGGCGACTGGAATCTGTATTTGCTGCGAGAAAGAATTCTGGATACAGCGCTTGGTGCTGCGATCGCATTGACCGTTTCCACGTATTGTATGCCGGTCAGAACCAATGTGGTTGATTTGTTTGTGCGCTATATAGAAAAAATTCAGGCCTCGTTGTCCAATGAGTTTCTGAATCGGCCAATTACTTCAGAGCCCGTTACCGTTCAGCAATTATATCTTGAGTACCAGTTGATACGGAAAAACGCATTATCTATTAGTTATGAAGTCCTTTTTCATCGCATTAACCGCAAGGATTTTCATCTTTTACTGACGCAAACCGCTTTTTGTACTCACTATGTAGTGGGGCTGATAGAGGCTTATTCCTGGCTTTCCTCTTATATCAATGAAGAGGATAAAAAACGAATTCTACTGGCAGTGGATACCACAATAAATAATCTGGATACATTAAAAAAACGTCTGAAAAAAGAAACTCATGCGCCGATGCTGCCTGCGATTAACATCATTGATATATTGACCAAGGCAATTAAAGCAGATCCCGCCCGATTTTCTACACTGGAAAGCAAATCCCTGGGATTTTTTAATCTGATGTATTTTTTTACACGCTTAAATACACGCCTGAATGAAATTTATTCCTTATTGGAAAAGGTCAAGAAATGATTCCTTTAATCTTATAGTTATCTTCTAAGGGTTTATGCTAAAGTCTGCCTTTTTTTAATGTTATTGGTTTAACCGCTAGTTATTTCAGATTTACAGGAGAAGGCATGCCGATTAGTAATCAAGCCAGCCAATTATTTCAGGGTTTTTCCAGATTGAACCGCGACGAACGATTTAATCGATTATTGGAATTAGGCGCTTTAACTAGCGATGATGTGTCTTACCTGAGGGCGGGGGGCATAAATGACATTAGCCTCGCAGATAAACTGATTGAGAATGTAATTGGCTATTTTCAGTTGCCTCTGGGGGTCGCTACCAATTTTCGTATTGATCATCAGGATTATATTATTCCACTCGCGGTGGAAGAAACCTCAATCATTGCGGCTTTATCAAAAACTGCGAAATGGGTAAGACAGCAGGGCGAAATAACAACCTGGGTCGATGGTGAATGCATTATTGGACAAATTCAGTTAGCCAAAGTCAAAAATTTTGCCCGTTTTGAAGCCTTGTTTCAGCAAAACAAGCAGATGTTAATCCAAAAAGCCAATGAGGACGTTGCCACCAATATGGTGAAACGAGGCGGCGGGGTGAGAGATTTGCATTTGCGTCATTTGATTCGGGATGATGGGGCTGATATGGCCATTATCCATCTGATGATGAATAGCTGTGACGCAATGGGAGCTAATATTATTAATCAGGTACTGGAATATCTGAAAACGCCGCTTGAGAACTTAAGCGGTGAACAGGTTTCCATGTGCATTTTGTCTAATCTAAATGATCAGAAATTAACGACCGCTCGGGTCGTAATTAATGAAGTTGATGACGAATTAGGCGAGTGCCTGCAGGAGGCGTCTTTATTTGCTGAAAAAGATCCTTACCGCGCCGCGACTCATAATAAAGGGGTTATGAACGGTATTGATCCGGTTTTGATTGCAACCGGGAATGACTGGAGAGCTGTCGAAGCTGGAATCCACGCCTATGCAGCTCACAGTGGCCAATATCGCGCTATTACCCGCTGGCGTTATAATAATGGTCAGTTAACCGGGCAATTAACGGCGCCGCTTATAGTAGGAACGGTCGGCGGGGTGACGGCGCTTCATCCCACTGCCAGCATGTGTTTGCGCATGATGGGAATTGATTCCGCCAATCATTTGGCAAGAGTTATCGCGGCGGTGGGTTTAGTACAGAATCTTGGGGCCATGAAGGCACTTTGCACCGAAGGCATTATTCAGGGACATATGAAATTGCATATTGATAATCTATTATTAGTTGCAGGAGCCAACGAAGATGAAATGCCTGTATTGAAAGATAAGCTGCAAAGCTGGCTATCATTAAATAAGCGCGTTAGTCTTAAAAATGCGCAGGAGTTATTGGCAGAGATCCGCAAAGGATAATAAGAATGAAATGGTCTATCCCTGCAAAAACATTTTTGATTGGAGAATATGCGGCTGTGATAGGGAAATCCGCTATTGTTCTCACGACAGCGCCCTGTTTTGAGTTGAGGATTAATTCAACAGAAGAAATCCAGGGAATTCACACTGAATCTCCAGCAGGAAAATGGTGGAGCAGACAAAAACAGGCTGAGGCAGGATTAAGCTGGTTTGACCCTTATCAGGGGCAGGGAGGTTTAGGGGCTTCAAGTGCTCAGTTTCTGGGGGCTTATCTGGCGAGCTGCTATTTACAAAATATTAGCCCGACGCAAGAAAATCTTTTAAATGCTTATTTTGAATGCGCCTGGAACGGCAAGGGACTTCGCCCCAGCGGTTATGATGTACTGGCTCAGTCAAATCATCACTGCGTTTACATCAATCGTGAGCAAAATATTCTCAACTCTTACACATGGCCCTTTCCTGATATCGCCTTTCTTTTACTGCACAGCGGAAAAAAACTGGCGACTCATCATCATTTACAGGATATGACTTTACCAGGTGCAATTCACTTGCTGCCATCAATAGTCGAACAGGCGAAAACGGCTTTTGAACACAAAGATAGCAAGAGTCTAACCGATGCCATTAACACCTATCATCAACGTTTGTCGGAAATGCGATTAGTGGCCGAACACAGCCGTCAGCAAATCATGGACTTAAAAGCTGATAAAAGCGTTCTCGCAGCAAAGGGCTGCGGAGCCTTGGGAGCTGATGTGTTACTGATTGTCGTAGCGGCTGAGCAATTGAATGAGCAGAAAATTAAACTGGCTAATAAGGGTTGGATAATTCTTGCCTGTACTGATCATTTATATATCGGAGAGGCATTAATTTAAAAAATAATTTAAAAAAATACTTGAAATTTTATCCTAATCCGTTATTATTCCAGCCTCTTTGGGCCGTTAGCTCAGTCGGTAGAGCAGAAGGCTTTTAACCTTTGTGTCATAGGTTCGATTCCTATACGGCCCACCATTTTTGGTGGATAATCCAAAGAGCAAATAACTATTAGTGACAAACCAATGGGTCGTTAGCTCAGTCGGTAGAGCAGAAGGCTTTTAACCTTTGTGTCATAGGTTCGATTCCTATACGACCCACCATTTCAGACCACTAATACAGATCAGCACAAGTTTTACCCGAATCTCACCAGGCGCTCGTAGCTCAGCTGGATAGAGTACTTGGCTTCGAACCAAGGTGTCGGGGGTTCGAGTCCCTCCGAGCGCACCATTTAATCGTTTTAAAATCAAATAGTTAGCTCTTCATTTTTAAATTAACCTACTGCCCTAATTTCACACTGTGGGGATTTTGTGGGGATAGTGTGGGTTCCACCTTGTTTTACTCGGAGAATTGTAAGCTCTTTACTTTCTCGTCGGCTTTGAATAATTAAATTTGCAGCCTCTAATAAATTGCTCAACTCAGCCTGAGAATAATGAGTAGTAATCCTGCCAGAACGATGCCCCAACAGATCCTGTCTATCCTCATAACTTACACCAGCTGCTCGAAGTCTTCTTCCAAAAGTGTGTTTTAAATCATGAACTCTCAGATCACTGAGATTTGCTTTTTTACGCGCATTTCGCCAAGCCGTATTGTTCATGCGTGTAATTGGCTTTCCATTGTAAGAAAACACAAACTCAGAATGAATACCTCTAACCTCCTCAATGACTGCTTTAGCTTCATCATTAAGGATAACCAGCCGATCTTCCCCATTTTTTACCAGCTGTCTTAATTCACCATCCCTATTAATATGGCTAGGGATAATGAAAACGCTCGTATTTAAACTTGGAACACGTTTTTCCCATTCCCAACGTAATTGACATACTTCTTGCTCTCGGCATCCTGTATTAACTTTAAAACGTGCCATTTGATTTAAATGAACTGGCAACGCTTCTAAGAACCTTGATTGCTCTGACCAAGATAAAGGAAATGGTGCTCGTGCATCTTTAACTGGCAATAATTTAATCTTAGGAGCAACCAGAAGCCACGTTAAACTATTCTCATCAATCCACTCAGTTGCTGCAACGTTTAAAATATGCCGAACTAACTCTAGTGTATTATTAATTGATTTTGTTTTAAGCTTCGCTTCCTGTTTTGCTTTTATAAATGATTGCAACGTTCCTATATGCACTTGCTCCAAGGTCAAATCACCAATAAACGGGCAAATAGACTTTAGGAGTATTGCATCGGTATCAATGCTGGCCTTATGTTGATTTTCATTTAAAAATCGCACCGCAGCTTCTTTAAAACTGCGTTTTGGCCTTACTCCATAAATCGTTGCCTGTCTAATCTCTTCACACCGCCTAGCTAAGTATTGCTCCGCTTCCTGGAGCGACTTTGTGCCAGTGCTTTCTCGAATGCGATGTCCAAGGACTTGCTTTTCGATATGCCAAACTTGGCCTCTTTTAAATAGTCCTGTTGTTTGTTTACGTCCCATGGCTTTGTACTCCTTTGCTCTTTGCCGCCTGGACGCCCACTACACTGCTTATATTGATCTACCCAAGCATCTAGGTCAAGTCGATCAAACGCTACGCCTTGTTTGCCTATAGGAATTTCTATAAGATTAGGTCTTACGAAAGTATTAAATCGATTTCTGTCCATGCCAATATACTTGGGGACATCTTTCAAACGAATAAGTCGAGGTAGTAAAGCGATAGTAGACATATTAAAAACCAAAAAACACGATTTGTTGTTTTATTTAAACATATCGTGTTTTTTGGTTCAATTGTTTTTCTTTAATTTTTTGAAAAATAATTTATTTAGAATATCTACTATTCATCATTGTCCCACTGTAATGCAAACTCGTGTAACTTATTTTGCAACACAGCTTTACTGATTAATTTGGTTTCATACTCTGCAATTAACGTTGGAGAAGCATGTCTATTCATCGCATATTGAACAACCTCCTCATCCTTCGTTTTGCAAATTAATATACCAATCGTTGGATTTTCATGTGCTTTTTTTATGTTTTTATCCAATACTTCTAAATAAAATTGTAATTGCCCTAAATGCGAAGGACTAAATTCTGTGCATTTTAATTCTATTGCAATCATACAGTTAAGCTCTCGATGAAAAAGCAATAGATCCACACGAAAATCTTTCATTCCTACTTGCAAAGGATATTCCTCTCCAATCAAACTAAAATCTGGGCCAAGTTCAAGTAGAAATTTTTTTAGGTTTGCGACCAAGGCTCGTCTTAAATCTTTTTCTTTGTGATCATCAGGTAAATTTAAAAACTCAAAAACATAACTGTCCTTAAACCTCCCCTTACTATCGGGTAATTCTGTCAGCACTGCTGACAGTTTTTGATCGGCAAGCACCGTTCTTTCAAATGTTCCGACGTTTATTAACCTTGCAAAATCGCGTTCAGAGTAATGATGTTTGGCGGCTAAACGCAGATAAAACTCTTTTTCTTCAATAGTTTTTGTTTTAGACAAAATGTGCAAATGATTTGTCCACGTAATTTCTGTCAGCACTGCCGACAGTTCTGTATTCTCATGATAAGTCTCGTAAAATTGCTTCATTCTCCATATATTACGCGCTGAAAACCCCTTAATTGTTGGTAGCTCTATTGATATATAGTCCGCTAGCTCTTCTACAATACCCTTGCCCCAACCATCATGTGTTATCTTATTAAATACATACTGTCCGATAGACCAATACAACTGAATAAGAGTTTTATTGACTTGTTGCCAAACTCTGGATTTAGCCTCAGTAATCATTTGATGCACTTTAGCAAAATCTGACTGATTGTTTCCTTTTAACTCTTTTGCCACTTATAAGGTTCCTAAAAAATTATTAAATTGACATACTTAACACATCGGTTGGATGAGAAAACAACCTACCTTCGCAAACCACTTTTGCACCATGCTTTTCATATAATCGATTTAAACTAGGTTTTAGCGTATCTAGCAAAACCAAATCCGAGCCTGCCACAGCTGCTAGCCGTTTTGCTTCTTCAATAATCTGCTTGCCAAACCCTAGCCCTCGATAATTTTTATCTACATAGACATACATTAGTTCACGTGCACTCAACCCACGCGAATTAGGAAACTCATGTTCTAATAGAGCAAACATCGCTACAGGTTGTCCTGCATAAGTGCCAATATAGACATCATGGCTCAACGCATGCATTACGCCTTCACGATATTCAACCCCTTTGTTTCGTATGTATCCCCATTCATCTTCAGCCCATTTGGCTGCAAGGGAAATATATTCCATACAATCACTTAATCGTGTAAAAGTAAGTTTGTGCTTTGATAAAGCGGAACTAAACAATAACATTACAAATACCTCATTTTAATAGGCTAAAGCAGATTCCAAACGTATCAATTTTCTTCGGCCTTGTTCACAAATCATTATGGAGCCTAATCCTATAATTGCCCCAAACATATAGTACCAAGCAGGTGAAATAAAATTATTGGTTGTATTCACCAACCACATCATCACTAAAGGTGTTGTACCACCAAACAATGAAATACCTACATTAAAAGCAACTCCAAACCCACTATAACGATATTGATGAGGAAATAGAGAAACCATATAGGCGTTGAGTGGTGCATAAGTAATGGCGATCAAAATAGACATGAAAACCAATCCCATGGCAATCAAAACAACATTTCCAGTGGCGAGTAGGAAAAAAATGGGAATACTCAAAAGTAACATAGCAACCATACCCAATCTAATTACTTTTAAGATCCCAGTTCTGTCTGCTAATAAAGCAATAAACGGTTCGAGTATGGCATCAACTGCTAAAGCTATAGTGATAAGTAATGTAGCTAAACCAAGTGAAATATGAAAATAACTATGCAGATACGTTGCAGTAAATATATAAGTTCCAAAGGTCATAATACTGACCAACCATGCTATCCCTATAATACCAATTACTGCCAAAGGTGCTTCTTTCAGCGCCGCCAGAAAAGGCAAGCGTCGTTTATCATGTTGAGCAATATGTTCATATTCAGGCGTTTCAGCAACATGGGTTCGTAAATAAAAAATCAAAATACCAGCAATCAAAGCTAACCCAAACCCGAGTCGCCATCCCCAGTCTGGCATAAATGATGCCGTAAAGAATGAAGCAGCCAGTCCCGCTAGTATCAAACCAGTGCTGTAAGCCGAACTGGTTAAACAACCATAAAATGCTTTCTTCTCAGGTTTAGCGTGTTCAACAAGGAAAATAGCAGATCCAGTAAATTCACTACTTGCAACAAAACCTTGAATCACTCTTAAAAAAGTAATAAGGAACGGTGCTGCAATTCCAATATATTGGTAAGAAGGAACAACGCTTATTAGAGCTGTAGGAATAGCCATTGCTAAAATACTGAGAGTTAAAGCCCGTTTCCTGCCATATTGATCACCAATATAGCCAAAAAATAGTGAGCCAATTGGTGCTAATAAATAACCAACAGCAAATACACCAAAAGCACTTAAAAGCGAAGCAAATTGATTGTCATTAGGAAAATAAGTTGCTGCAATAATTGGTGCGAAGTAACCAAAAAGCGCGAAGTCATACCACTGCAAGGCGGTGCCTGAAACACCAGCAAATAATGCTTTACTCGAAGAGGATATGTTCATCAGTTCCTATACTCATCAAATTGTTAATACCAGTTTGGTCACATTTAAATACGTGCCAATCTAATAAAGCAACCCCACCAATTTTTTTATAAAAATGTCTGGCTTCCCGATTATTTCGAGACACCCACCACTCTATTCTTGAGCAATCATCAGTAGTTGCTTTACAGGCAACATATTGGAATAAAGCACACCCAATGCCCTGACGCCGATACAGGGGAGAAACATATAAATTTTCAATATAAATCCCGCGAGTCACATTAACGCAAATATTATTTTGGGTATAATTAAACATCACCAGACCGCCAATTTTTTTGTCAATCAGTGCTAATGCAACAAAGTGGTTAGGCGCATGACAAAAAAGAAGCTCTCCAAGCTGTGATTCAGTTATTTTAATTTTATCCAGAATGTTCTCATACTTTGCCAGTTCCAGGATTATTGCATAAATTTGACTCAAATACTCAGATTTTGCTTGAATTATTGTCACCATAGGATATCTTAATAGCTATTGTAAATAATATGATCATTGGTAATGGACAAGGATATAGTACTTATTCCTGGGGCATTGGCAACCCCAAATCTTTGGAATCAACAAGAAGTCTTTCTTCAAGAGGACAGAAGATTTCATCATGTTGATGTGCTCAATAGCGATTCTATTGTAGAAATAGCTCATCGCTTTATTTCAATTGCTCCTAAAAAATTTACCTTAATTGGATTTTCTATGGGAGGCTACATTGCACTTGAATTGTATCGCCTTATCCCAGACAGAATAGAAAAGCTCATCCTAATTAATTCCGCTGCCAAATTGGTATCTGAAAAAGGGCAACTAGAGCGCGAACGTTCTCTCGATTTAATGAATAAAGGAAAGTTTGATTTCCTAATCAAGCTCATCTTTAAAAATTCAATTTATGATAAACAAAAGCACGATGCTCTATTACCTTTGGCACAAGAAATGGCTCAAGAAGTGGGTGTTGAGAACTATAAAAGACAACTGAACGCTATTTTGAGTAAACCAGATCATTCGCCTTTGTTGCCTACAATTGAATGTCCAACATTACTAATTTCCAGCAAACAAGATAACGTCATGCCTACAGAACGATCGGAGCATATGGCAAAAAATATTAAATATTCTGAATTAATTTATGTAGAACAATGTGGTCACATGGCCATGCTGGAACAACCAGAAAAAATTAACCAAATTTTGACTGGTTGGCTGTAAGAGGTATCGATGTTAGGAGTGTACCAATGCATAGCGTTAATGATGATGGAGCAATCTGCGTTAACTTAAATGATTATAATGAATTGTCTGACTCCATTCGGTTTCGTACAAAAATTGACTACCTAACTGAAAAACTCCACTGCCCAAAAGAAATCTCCAATTTTTCTATTTCAATGCTTTTTCGTGGAGGACAGCGATATTATATTTCTAACCAGTATCTTTGGGCAATTCCATACAGAACAGAAGGTTTGTATCGAGGGGACGTTGATCATGATCGAGCTCTTTACAATGGTAAAGAGTTTTTTATCCAAAGAGAGATAAAATACGATGCCATGCAAATTCCCATTATTCAAATCCTGGAGACACGCTATAATTTAAGTACTACGTTTGCTATGGTTAGGCAGTGCGATGAATGTGACTTTATTATCGAAGCCTATCATCCTGAAAAGGTCACAGATCCACAAAAACTCTACTTACAAGTGCGCGATTCTTTTGAGCGGTTTATAAGCCTTTTTCTCGATGCAATGCTGCCAGAAATAACAACTGCTATACCCATACAAAAGTGGTTGGCTGTATTCAATGATAGCGAATTCAGAAAAAATATCATCATGCGCAAAGTCGTCAAAAATTCACTAATGCATCTTACCTCAAGAGAGTTGCAATGCTTAAGTTTGATCTCTAAAGGAATGACCATTAAAAAAATCGCCGAATATCTTCATCTATCAAGTGAAACCGTAAACACTCATGCCAAATCTATCCGTCATAAAATGAGTTGCGTCAATATTACCGAAGCGGTATCGAAAGCATTTCG
The DNA here is from genome assembly GCF_900640215.1 of Legionella genomosp. 1. NCBI lineage: Bacteria > Pseudomonadati > Pseudomonadota > Gammaproteobacteria > Legionellales > Legionellaceae > Legionella > Legionella genomosp. 1. Next base: position 69,896 of record NZ_CAAAJH010000004.1, on the reverse strand, counting down.
TTTAGGACTGTTATCATAAAAATACCCAAATTTGGGGATAGGATATCTTACCTAACATTTTATACTTCACCATGTTGTCATAATTATTTACACGGAGTTGCAACATGGTTTGTATAGTAGAGTTTAACGACGGCCTTCGATTCAATTTTGCTCAGAATAAATGTAAACAAAAGGTATGGATTGAAATTTTACTTCGATTTAGTAAAGCTGACATGAATCATTTAGCAAATCTTCTTGAGTTGCCAGTAGAAAAGTTAATTGAGATCCATCGAGGAAAACAATTCCTTGAAAAAGAGCAAGCTGACATCCTTGGAAAATTGTTTTTAGTTACATTTGGTGATTGAAGCGCTTCAGCTCCATTTTCATTAGCGAGTTTTTATTTTAACTAAAACGTTACACGCATGGGTTACCTCGTTGTCATCACTTAACTGCATATTGTTTTTCAAAATAGGAAATTTTTTGCACACTTAAAAATCGCGCACGCTTTTATTTATCCAAAAATTGCATTAACTATTTAGAACGACTATTCTAATCTGGAACGATTACTCTAAACAGGATAGTGATGAGGAATAAAAAGGAGTTGCAACATCAAGAAGCTATCAATCGCTGTATGCTTTTGTTCTGGGAACAAGGCTACTTTAAAACCTCAATCGATGATTTAGTCAATGCTAGCGGTCTTAACCGCGCCACTATTTACAATCAATTTGGTAGCAAGGACGCGTTTTTTAAAGCAATGCTGGAACAATATGAGAAAGCAGTTACCAGCCAGCTCACTGCTCCCTTAAAGCAAAAATCCAACGGAATAAAAGCCATTCATGCGTTTTTTGATCAATTTATTAGTTTAAGCGAGAGTGGCCGATTAAAAAACGGATGTTTTTATATTAATGCTGCTGCTGATGCACCTTTGCATTCCCCAGAAATTGTTGAAAAAATTAATGCTTTTATTCTGAGTCTAACCAATTTGTTTCGCAATGCCTTAACGAATGCCCAATCAGTAGGCGATATATCTCAAGATTTGAATATTGAAGATGGCTGTCAGTTCTTGGTTGCTAATGTGTTTGGGTTATTAACATTGGCTCGTGCTACCAATGACAGCAATACCTTAAGCGCACAGGTTCGACTTATTAAACAGTTTTTTAAAAAATAAAAACAAAAGGATTTGAAGATGAAGACGACAAAATATCAACAGACAGTGATGTGAGCAGGTCATTTCTATGATACTCACTGCCTTTGCCGCGATCTTTTGTTTGGCCTTGGCCTCAGCTGTCAAACTATGGGCCGACAAGTGGTATATTTCCTATCCCATGTTCATGACGCTGTCTGGTTTTTTATCTTCTGAAGCGCTGGTGGAACAAGGCGTTGATACAGGGCTTCGCTATTATCACGTTGACTGGCTTATCAGCGCCTTTCTCATTCCTACCGTAATTTTTAATACAACGCTTTCCTTTGATGAACACTCGTTGTATGAGGATAAAAGTTATTTTTTCTATCTCATTGTAGGGGTCTATAGCTTCAGCATTCTTATTGGCACACTACTTTTGTATTTTGCCATGAACCATCCAAGCGGATTCCCGTGGCTTGCAGCTCTTTTGACCAGTTGCATATTGGCTGCGACGAATACACGAGCCATCAGTGACTTATTAAAAAACTCGGGCATTTCCTTAAGGCTCCTATCTTTATTGAAAGGTGAAAGCTTAATCAGTAGCGTATTATCTTTGAGCATCGTCAGTTTTTTACTGAACAGGCTTACGCCTCAAACTCAACCAAATGATCAGATATGGCTTATCCAATTATTAATTACGTTTATTGTTCCACTTTTTACGGGCATCGGCTTGGGCCTTTTGGCGAAGCGTTTGCTTTCAAAGAGCATGGATGCTGTTGCGGCAATACTGTTTCTGACGAGCTGTGTTTACGGCTTATACTTTATCAACAGCACGTTGTTTTCTACTTCAGGAAGCATTGCCGTTTTTGTATTTGGATTATTTACCAAGGAGTCCGTTCAAACCAATCTGTCCATCAAACACTATTGGCAGGCTAATTCCTTTTTGGCCACGCTGTTAATGTTTTTTATCTTAGGTATGACCGTGACTATTGATATGTTTCCTGAGCGGTGGCTAGCCATGATAATTGGCATTGCTGCTATCTTGATTGGCCGTTATCTCAGTCTAACCGCAGGCTTTTCGCTCATCTCTAAACTGACAACCCAAAAAGTAATAACATTTAAAGAGCAATTGTTGCTCAGCATCAGTGGAACGCGCGGTGCTCTCGCTATCGCACTTGCTTTTATGCTGCCCGAAACCTTTGATTATTGGTGGACTATTCAATCGATTGTCTTTGGTGTTGTTTTATTTTCGATTTTTGTTCAAGCGCCCCTGGCGGCTTACTGGCAAAAAACAGGATTAAAAAATTTGTTCAAAGGAAACAAACATGAGAATCAGTAAATTTGAAACCATCCTTTGCTCGCCTATATGGGCTTTGGAAAAAATAAAGTTTTTGGATTTTTTGGGACCACTGGCTTTAAGACTATACCTGGCCCCAATTTTCTGGATGGCAGGCATGAATAAGCTCATGCACATGGAGGACACCATTGCCTGGTTTCGCAATACCGATTGGGGTCTTGGATTACCATTTCCAACTATTATGGCCTATCTTGCTACATTCACAGAATTGGCTGGTAGCATTTGTTTTGCATTAGGCATGGGCGTGCGGTTTATAACTATTCCACTCATGGTAACTATGGTGGTGGCGGCTGCAAGCGTTCATTTGGAAAACGGTTGGCTTGCCATTGCCTCTCAAGACTCAGAGGCCGCCCAAAGGCTACAAGACTTCCTAAAGTGGTTGCAAAACAATTATCCAGGCAGACACGATTACATTACCGAACTTGGTTCGCCGGTTATCTTAAACAATGGTGTTGAGTTTGCGGTGACGTATCTTGCCATGTTGCTCAGTTTGTTTTTTACAGGTGCAGGGCGGTTTCTAAGTATTGATTACTGGGTTAATCGTCGATTTGAATGTCGATTGGAGCAAAATAATGGATTTAAATAAGAATAATACTCAAAAGCAACTTATGTGGACTCAATTAAAGCGGTGGTTGCCTTTGCTGATCATCTTTTTGGTGCTAGTGCTTATATTTAGTACTGGACTGCAAAAATATTTAAGTTTTGAAAGCCTTAAAACGCGCCGATTTATCTTATTAGAATGGACAACCACACACTTTTTGCTGTCTTCATTGCTATTTGTGGTGATTTATACCGTTGCTGTGGCCGTTTCCATACCGGGTGCTACGTTTTTAACCTTAGCTGGCGGTTTTCTCTTTGGCCCGGTGTTCGGCAGCATCTTAGTGATTATCAGTGCCACCGTGGGGGCCACGCTGTTGTATTTTGCAGTAAAAACCTCTCTTGGTGATTGGCTTGCGCAAAAAGCGACAGGTTGGATTAGTCGAATGCGCGAAGGGTTTCAAGAAAATGCGTTTTCTTATTTATTGTTTCTTCGTCTGGTTCCATTGTTCCCCTTTTGGGTGATTAATATTGTGCCTGCTTTGCTTGGGGTGAGCGCTACCACATTCATTGTCGCGACTTTTTTTGGCATCATGCCAGGTTCGGTCGTCTACGTATTGGTCGGCAATGGGCTTAGTCATATATTTGCCACCAATCAGACCCCAAACCTAAGCATCATTTTTGACCCTAAAGTATTTTATCCGCTATTGGCATTGGCTGCTTTGTCTTTGTTGCCGGTTATCTATCAAAAATTTTTCAAGCGTACAAAAGGAACATGAGCATGAGTAATGACAACCTATTTGATTTGGCGATTATTGGTGCTGGTTCTGGCGGGCTAAGTCTAGCTTCAGGTGCAGCTCAACTGGGTCTTAAGGTTGCCCTAATTGAAAGACATAAAATGGGTGGGGATTGTTTAAATTATGGTTGCGTGCCATCCAAAGCTTTGTTGGCTGCTGCCAAGTCTATATATCAGTGCGGCAGCCTTGCGCCAAAATTTGGAGCAGAGATTGAATTCAAGTCAGTAGATTTTACCAAAGTGATGCGGCATGTCCATTCGGTCATCAAGACAATCGAACCGCATGACTCAATCGAGCGCTTTGAGTCATTGGGTGTGACTGTTTTTAAAGACCAAGGGCAATTTATTGATGAGCACACGATAAAGGCGGGCGAAGAGATCATCAAAGCTAGAAAAATTGCGATAGCTACTGGTTCCTCGCCGCTCATACCTCCTATAAAAGGGTTGGATACGACAAGCTACCTGACCAATGAAACTATTTTTGATTTAACCGTTTTGCCCAAACATTTAATTGTGATTGGCGGCGGTCCCATTGGTTGCGAATTGGCTCAAGCCTTTGCCATGTTAGGCAGCAAAGTCACAGTCGTTGAAGCGATGAAGATACTGCCCAAAGACGATAGAGACTGTGTGGCGGTTGTAAGACAATCGTTAAAAGATATGAACGTAGAAATTCTGGAAGAAGCACAAGTTAATGAAGTTTCCCAGAAGGATGAGTCCACCATTGAAGTTAAAATTTCAACATCACCAGACGATAAAACGCTCACGGGCTCACATCTCTTAGTCGCCACAGGAAGGCGTGCGAACGTAGAACATTTAAATCTTGATAAAGCCGGCATTTCCTATACAAAAAAAGGTATCGAAGTAAATAATAGATTGCAGACCAGCCAAAAGCACATCTTCGCCATAGGTGATGTAGCAGGCCCTTATCAATTTACCCATATGGCGTCCTATCAGGCAGGCATCGTGTTACGTCATGTTGTCTTCAAGATTCCGGCTAAAGTGAAATATAACGCTGTTCCCTGGGTAACCTATACCTATCCCGAGCTTGCCCATGTAGGCAAAACTGAAACGGACATCAAAGAACCTTCGGATTTTACCATAACTGAATGGCAATTCAGTCAATCCGATAGAGCGCAAACGGAAGATGAAACCGTGGGCATGATTAAAGTGATTACCGATAAAAAAGGCATAATTGCAGGGGTAACCATTGTTGGACTTCATGCCGGAGAACTTATTCTTCCTTGGGTCATGGCACTTCGAGAAGGCAAAAATCTACGTACGTTTACCGATGCCATAGCGCCTTATCCGACCTTAAGCGAGGTAAGCAAACAAGTGGCCGGTGAATTTTACAAACCAAAACTGTTTTCCAAAAAAGTTCGTACCCTTGTCTCATGGTTACAAAAATTATGGTGGTGAACAATGATTGAAACGTATGTAAGAGCACCTTATCAACGTATCTTAGTGGATCCGATAGCAAGTGTTCTGAGGGAGAGAATATCCCCTAACCAGTTGACTCTCCTTTCAGGCCTTGTTGGGATTTTGACATTACCCTGTTTGTATTTGGAAGCCCATTTCATGGCGATCATTCTATTATTGCTGTCGGGATTCCTCGATACCTTGGATGGCACTGTAGCACGGCTTGGGTCTAGTGCCTCGGATTGGGGAAGCGTACTTGATATTACTACTGACCGATTGGTTGAATTTATTATCATTTTTGCCTTATGGACGATAGCGCCTGAAGTAAGGGGCTTTTGGATCATCATGATGCTGGGCAGTGTTTTACTCTGTATTACCAGCTTTTTGGTTGTTGGTATCTTTACCACCAACGAATCAGATAAGGGATTTTATTATAGTCCAGGCATTATGGAGAGAGCTGAAGCGTTTGCATTTTTTATCGCTATGATCCTCTGGCCGACCTATTTTTCAATGCTCGCCCTTTTGTTTTCTTTTCTGGTTTTATTAACTGCCATTATCCGACTGAAACAATTTTATAACATACAACAGCTAAAACGCATGGGCGATGACCAGAAAAATAATCAGCCAGCGTTGGTCGAGTAATTAAAAAACTGTCTTTATGGCCAGTAGAAATTAACATGATTTAAAAGGAGAACATCATGGCAGAGCATTATCACATGAACGCATCCCTGAAGGATAAAAAGGAAGTTAATAACAAGGTAAAAGAGTTATTTGAGCGCGCAGAAACCGAGCTTAAAATGATTCCAAACCTTTATAAGGCCATGGCCAATGCCCCGGAAATTCTACAAGCCTACATGGATGGCGATAAAAATTTTCGTGAGAACTCTGGATTTACTCCCGCAGAGCAAGAAGTGATATTACTCGTCATCAGTTATGAAAATGGTTGTGAGTATTGTCTGGCCGCACATTCAACCATCTCAGACTTTAACAATGTTCCCAAGGAAGTGACCAACGCCATTCGTGAGGACAAATTAATTGAAGATAAAAAACTAAGCATCTTGGCCCGCATGACAAGAGAAATGTTCCTATCTCGTGGTCGCCCAGAGTTATCTGTAGTTGCGGATTTCCTTAACGCAGGGTATGGCGAAAAACAGTTACTTGATATTGTGTTGGCGATTTCAGTAAAAACCTTATCGAACTACACAAACCACCTTTTTAATACGTCGGTTGATAAAGCTTTTAAAGTCCGAGAGTTTAAGACCCTGCAATTTGCCGAACGTGTTTTTAATTATTTTAAAAAGTAGAGATCAAAAGAATGCCTGGGATGGATGATATTATTCAGTCAGCGTTGAGGGGGGATGAGGCCAGCCTCAATGCCTTAATTCGAGCCTGTTCACCGGGGTTAAAGGCCTTACTTCAACCCATGGTAGATGAGGCAACGGCAGCTGATATTATTCAAGAAGTCTGGCTGTCTGTGTTTACTCATCTGCAGGATTTTAAACAGAAATCGCATTTTAAAACCTGGCTTTATCGTATTGCCATCAATCAGGCCAAAACCCACTTAAAAAGCGCCTGGATAAAAAAAGTCATACCAGACTCAAATGATGACTTCGATGTGCGATTTGATGCTCATGGTTCCTGGAACAAAATACCTGAATCATGGGGTATGGAATCGCCTGAGTCATTATTAGAGCAAGAAGAACTATCTTTATTGATTCAAACGAATATTGAACGACTGCCGCATCAACAGCGGCTTGTATTTATAATGCATGATATAGAGCAAATTGAATTTAAGGATATTTGCGCCATGCTGGAGTTAAGTCAATCTAATGTTTTTGTATTGTTGCATCGAGCAAGAAAGGCTCTTTATGCGCAGATAGATCATTTTTTCCTAACTGGAAAATCAAAATAAACCAGGTGTTTTTATAATCGCAAAAAGGAGCTAGTGATGCGTTTATCAGCAGATCGTTTTCAGAAAATTCCTTGGTATTTGAAGCCATTTTTCTGGAATCAAAAGCGTAAATATGGTCAGCATTTAGAACCTGCTAAAGTATGGGCTAGTGTTCCACAGCTTTTTCTTTCTGTAGCTAGTATTGTCGGGACGCTGGGGAGAAAGCGTTCTCCTGTTCCCCCGATAATTCGTTCTTTGGTCAGCATACGTATATCGCAAATGAATTGGTGTTCTTTCTGTGTGGATTTGAATTCATTCACTATAATGAAATGTATAAAAGACGATGATAAGGTCCTTGCACTTGGGAATTGGCGGGGGTCGAAATTATTTTCACCGGCGGAATTTGCAGCCCTTGAATACGCAGAGCAAATAACGGATGCTAAGAAACAGGTTACAGATCATTGTTTTGAAAAATTAAAGGAACATTTTGATGAAGCGGCCATTGTTGAACTTACAGCATTAATTGCATTTCAGAACATGTCGAGCAAATTCAACAGCGCCTTAGGCATTGAGCCGCAAGGATTATGTCAGAAAAAATGAAAAAGTCAGATGTAGATAAAGGACAGGGAGGAAGGGATGCAAGCATTGAAGCGAAATAAAATCAAAGTGTCGATTTTGGTATTATTTATCCTGTGCCTCGTCTTTGTTAGCGCGTATCTTTATAATCGTTATCATACAAAGCCCGTGATGGTCCTTCATGTAAAAGAATACAAAAACAATGAGTACCCGGATAATCCGGCAACAAAAAGCCGGCAACATGGGAAATACTCGCACGAAACATTACAACTAAAAAAAGAAAACGGCTCACATTTTACGTTCACCTTTCTGCCAGGCAACAAAAAAAGTGCTACGATTATATTCAAAAATATTGATGTTGGTTTAATGACACCTTCTTTACCTTTGTGCGTTAAGGGCAATCCCAACTTAACAAGAATTTCGCTCACCGATAGACAATGGAATCGACAGCAGGTCTCTTTTGATCCCAATAGTACCCACATTGAAATTACAGGTGGAGATGGGTTTGAAAAAAATAATATTTATAGTGCAGAGCTCTCAAAAAATTGCTTGAATGCAGGGCTTTGGGAAGTGTTACTGTTTAACAAAGAAAATGGCAAGAAAACCTTATATTATCAGGGGTGGTTTACATTTCCCTTAGGGTATTACAAACAGGTATTTGAAAAGAATACAGGATTAGCCTATCGCAATCACTGGTATTATTTAGAGCATTGGTTTGATCCAGAAGGCAGTGTTGTTGATGTTAACAAACTTCGTGAGGTGACTCGTTCATATCCTGTAAAGTTAGGATCTAACTTTACAGAGCCTGCCGCTTTCGATGGTGAACAAGTCAACAAGAAGAAAAACGTGATCGTCGATCATGATATTCATCACTTTAATGATTATTATCGAAATAAAGTGAAATTTTCCACTTTCCTTCCGCCAGGAATATATCGAAAAGATAAGCCCTGGGGTAATGAGTATCAGTTAATCGCTAATCCAACGTCTGCCACTTTTAATGAGATTAAAACACCCGATGGAATAAAAAAACAGGAAGTGGTTATCCATTATCAAAGCAAAGACCGTGCCTATAGTTTTTTCTTAAGCGGTTTTGACACACATCAGCTTCCTCGCCTAGATAAACAAAATTATGCGAAAGGGAATCTTTATCTTATGGGGATAGGTACCGCGCCGTTAAAACAACGTTATAGTGATTTAATGAGTACACCACCTGAAAGTCGTTCAGAATTTTCAGTCTTTTTAAATGATCGAAATGAATGGATTAATCATCATGATATGGCAATTGATGGGGCAATATTGTTTTTAGATAAAAAAGATCCTGATTTGTTGCACATATACCTTGTTTCTTATGAAAGACATGCTGTGGTTGCGCATTATTCAATTAAGTTACCTAATACGATAACATGAAAATTCGAATTTAAAATAAGCACGTTTAGGAGAAGTTAGAATGAGCGTACTGATCATTTTTAATCGCGCCCCTTATGATGGTTCTGATGTAACGTGGAATGCTCTGAGGCTTGCTGATAAGTTAGTTGAAAAAAGTGAAGAAGTCCGCATTTTTCTAATGAATGATGCCGTAGATCTGGCTCGAGACACAAACAAACCGCCAGAAGGTTATGATCAAGATTTATCTGCTCTTTTAAAGTCACTGATTACAAAAGGCATTTCCGTTAAGGTTTGTGGTACTTGTATGGCGCGTTGTGGAGTTTACAAAAACCAGGCTTACTTTGAGGGAGCCGAAACATCAACCATGCCAGAATTAGCCGATTGGGTCGCCCATAGTGACAAGGTCATTTCTTTTTAGCCAGCCGCTTAATCAACCTTACCCCTCAAAGCCATCACATGTTGGATTTCTAGAGGTCACTCAATTAGCGCTAAATGAGCGACTATTTCCTCGGGCATGTCCGTTAAAATTAAAAATACTGAAATCGTTTGTAAGATTCTCTATATTCGTTCGTCTAATTTATGTGTGATAAAAAAGTTATTTGAGAGTGAGCGTCATTATTATGTACAGCTGCAAAGAAGTCGTCGACAAAGCAAGTCATTACACTGAGAACCAATTAAAGTGGCGTGTTCGCCTTGCTTATAAATTGCATTTGTTAATGTGCAGGCATTGCCAACGATTTATAAAACAGTTTGGATTAATGGTTCAATCTTTCCCAACGTTGAAATGGCAAGAAGACACACAGCTCAATAAAAAAATAATCAAAAAAATTCAATCGAACCATCAACATCATCAAGGAGATGACTATGAAAAGTAAATCAATACTATTAGCACTAGGCACGAGCCTAAGCTTAGGCTTAGTCAATGTAGCAAGTGCTGACGCCAACAACCCGTTTCAGGCAGAAAAACTGCAAACAGGATACAGCAATACTGATGGCAACTTTAAACTCGCTAAAGGAAAATGTGGATCCGGTAAGTGCGGAAGCAATGCAGAGACAGATAAAAACGACAAAAAGGCAAATGGTAAATGCGGCAGTGGAAAGTGCGGCGCCACTAAAGATAAAAAAGGCAGCGGTAAATGCGGCTCCGGCAAGTGTGGTTCTAAATCTTAACTCTGTGACAGGCAGTTAGGATCTAATAGCCTGGCTGCCTTATTTTGGAGCATGAAATGAGCTTTAAAACGTTAGACAACGTCGGGTTGGGATTAAGAACTGAGTTTAGTGACGAGTTATTAGAACGCCCTGACAAACCGGTGGATTTTTTGGAAATCGCCCCTGAAAACTGGATGAAAATGGGCGGGAAACGCGCCAAAGTTCTTAAAGCATTTAGTAGGCGCTATCCTTTGGTAGCTCACGGTTTAAGCTTGTCTATTGGTGGTCCAGCACCGCTTGATTACCCTTTTATTGAAGCACTAGATGATTTTTTCAAAACATATCAAATTGATTGTTACAGTGAGCACTTAAGCTATTGCAGTGATGATCAGGGTTATTTTCACGATCTGTTACCCATTCCTTTTACCACAGATGCCATTGATTACGTTAGTCAGCGAATCATGAGTGTCCAGCAGGCACTCAAACGGCAGATTGCTTTTGAAAACTCGTCCTACTATTACGCCCCAGGTCAACAAATCAGTGAAAGTGAATTTATTAAATCCGTACTTGAAAAAAGTGACTGTCTCATGCTGCTTGATGTCAATAATGTTTATGTTAACAGTGTAAACCATGGCTATGATCCCTATTTATTTATCCGCGAAATTCCTTCTGAAAAAATTGCCTACCTTCATATAGCTGGCCACTCACGGCGCGATCCTTATCTGATTATTGATACTCATGGGGCAGCAGTTATTGATCCAGTCTGGGATTTATTACGACATACCTATGAATGTCACGGTATTAAACCAACGCTTTTAGAGAGAGACTCAGATATACCGCCTCTAGATACTTTGCTGGATGAAACCAGAAGGATTCGTACCATACAATACATGGGGGTAGAAGCATGACTGACGCTCTCAAACAATTGCAGAATACATTTAGCATGGCTTGCAGAGGACATGATGGTATCAACGCTTCTGAATTTGATGAAAAGCGATTAAGTATTTACCAGGAGCTATTACTCAATAACCTTCATGAAGTCGTTAGCCCCTGCTTTCCAGTATTGCTTTCCATTTTATCCTCTGATACCTGGTGGCGTATTCTCAAAGACTTTTTAAAGCATTCTCGAGTATTAACCCCAATTTTCCATGAATTGCCTTTAAATATTGTGGAGTACCTAAAAACGCATCCTATCAGCGATTATCCTTTTGCCTCAGAGTTGGCTCATTATGAATGGGTTGAACTTGAAGTTGAACTGAGTGAATCTCAAGAAACACAACTTGTCACAAGCGCAATCAGTTTGCTTGAACAAGCATGGCACCTTTCGCCTACAGCGAGACTTTTAGAGTATAACTATGAAGTTGACAAAATTAGCCCCGATTACCAGCCTCAAATAACGGTTAAAACTTACCTGATTGTTTATCAAATGGAATCTGAGGTTGAATTTTTAAAGCTGAATGAGATGAGTTTTCAATTACTCATCATGATGCTTCATGAATCAATGTCTGCCAAAGCGATTATCCATTTACTGTGTGAAATACACCCTCAATTAAATGAGAATGAATTGGTGTCAGCCAGCATACCTTTAATCACTCACTTGTATGATGAAAAGATTTTGCAGCCTGTGAATAATCCTACCAAGGAGAATGAAAATGACTGAGAAGAAAAGCATTGAATCCATTGATCCTGCTTTAGGATATTTGGCTTCCTTCAACAAAGCAGCCCTTGGCATAAGTCATGACATTCAAGCGCTTCGGCAAAAAACCATTTTTACTGATGGTGTTCTTGATGCTAAAACCAAGGCGCTTATGGCTATGATATGCGGCATCAATGAGCGCTGTGAGCCCTGTTTAGCTTACTATGTGTTGGAAGCTAAAAAGAGAGGATTGACTGAGCAGGCGTTAGGTGAGGCGTTAGCGGTGGTGACCACCATGGGTGGCTGTGTGGGTGAAATGTGGGCCTTAAAGGCTTTTAAGGCTTATCGCGAGGAAGGAACTGGGCAAAGTTGCTGCCATACCGATAAATAATTTAAGTGGTTATCTATATCTCAAGGAGAGAATGATGAAAAAGATCGTAAATGTATGGATAATTTTAATGCTATTTTGCGCCTCAGTATGGGCCTCGCACAGTACCGTTTTTAATGAGGCGGAGTTTAAAAAACTACAAAAGCAAAATGAGTTGATATTAATTGATGTTTATGCGGGATGGTGCTCAACCTGTCAGGCACAAAGTGTAGTTCTTAACAAATATCAAAAAACATATCCAGATAGCAAATTACATATCCTACGTGTGGATTTTGATAACGATAAAAAATGGGTGCGTTATTTTAGAGCTCCAAGACAAGGAACATTCGTACTTTACCAGGGTAAAAAACGTATATGGTTTAGTGTCGGTGAAACTAGAGAAAACGATATTTTTAAAAAACTTAATGAGTTTACAGGTGCATAATGAACATTGAATTTGCGTCTTTACCGCTTGCCTGGCTGGCCGGTGTGTTAGGCATTTTATCTCCCTGTGTATGGCCCATTATCCCTGTAGTGATGGGTGCTGCCTCTATTAGTGGTTTCAGCGGCCCGTTGTTTTTATCCTTAGGACTGATGAGCTCTTTTGCAGCAGCGGGTACATTTTTAACTTTTTTGCTATTGAATATGGGGCTTGATCCGGAGTGGTTTCGTTATTTTGGAGCCTTTCTTTTACTACTTATTGCTTCAGTATTATTGGTAAGGCCTTTAGGGAGTTGGGTTTCTGATCGATTGTCCTTGCTAACTGCACGATTTAATTCAGGGCCAGCCAAAGAAGGTATTAGTGCACCAGGACAATTTCTAATTGGAGCAACCCTAGGGATTGTCTGGCTTCCTTGTGTGGGACCGACTGTAGGCGCTGCTATTGCATTAGCATCTATCGGACAGAATATGGTGATGGCTTTTGCTGTGATGCTGGCATTTGGTCTGGGAACTGCTTCCGCACTTTTATTTGCCGGTATGGCTTCGCATAAAGTGTTAAACCGTTGGCGCCCAGGATTACTTGCCAATGCTCGGTTGGGCAAGCAAATATTAGGGTGGGTATTATTAATTTTAGGATTCATGGTTATCAGTGGTATTGATAAGGTATTAGAGGCTTGGGTGGTTGAGGCTTTGCCAAAAACATTTACGTCATTTTAATAGAAACGCTCAAGATGAGGTTAAATAAATCAGTTATGAGGATTTATCTTAAATACTTCCTGATTTCAGTAACAACCCCAATAAACTGTACCTCATCTGCCTGTTTAATACTAATTGTTGCCCATAAGTCACTACTGGCTAATAACTGAAATAAACAACCATCTGCTTCTCCATATCGGCGTAATACGGTCTGTTTTTTCTGGGTTAAATAAACTAAAACATAGTGGCCTGGATTAGGTTGTAAATCTCCATCAATAACTACCACATCTCCTGGGTTAAGCTCCGGTTGCATGCTGCTATCGTCCACTGAGGTGGCGAATAACGCCGAGCTTTTAATCGAGGGATTCAGTGAATCAACTAAAATTGTTTTTTCAAAAATAAACGGTTCTTGCTGCCCTAAAATTTCTCTAGCATGTGGTGCTTCTTTCATACTCAATATAGGGATGTATCGAAACTTATTTTCAGGATTCTGGATCAGATCTCCTTGAGGATTATCCGTTAAGCACAACAAATAGGAAGCGGATACTCCCAATTGTTCTGCAAGCAATTTGGCTTCCAAAGGGCCAGGGCTTCGCGTGCATTGCTCCCAATTACTAATCCTTGCAGGTGAAAGTGTTACCGTTCTTGCCGCTAACTCCTTAATCGTAATACCCAACTCTTTGCGAGCTTTGGTAATACGATGACCTATTTGTTCTCTGATATCCATTGTGATCCTTCAAAAAATGATAAACACCCATTGACAGAAACACGTTTTGTTTTTTATTATGAGTTTAATAAAACATATCGTGTTTAATATAGTAGTAATACTTCTTATATTAAATCATAAATTCATTTAAAAATCACATCATGTTTTATTTATCTATTTTATTCATTGATAAAAGGTCATGGATATGGAATTTATTATTATCACCCATCAGGAACTTTCCGCTCTAAGTGGTTTACCTTATCTACAACAATTAACTTATCTTCAGGGCATTAAACCCTACGTCGATTATAAAACAGGATTAGTCGGTATTCGTCGTGGCATTAGTTATCAGTCATTAAGTGAAGCGCTTTACATAGAGCCTCATTCTGGTATTAAAAGTGGCAGTCCAAGTAAGGATCAATTGCGACGTGCTTTGAAAGGACTTGAGAAGGCGGGGTTGATTCAAATCCAGTCTTGGGAAAGAAAGCTTGTTTTACGTTGTTTATTACTGGATAGGCATGATTCTGTTCAGAATAAAGCCGCCATAAAAACGCTTGACTATAGCGCACCTCAAAAACCACAAAAAAATCTATTAGACTCAACAAAATCCAACACGAATACACTAGAACCCGACATAAACCAAAAGGCCGAACCCGCCACTCCTCAAGATAATAATAATTATTTTTTTATTTCTTTATCTCAAGCCTTTGAGGTGTTCTGGGATCTGTATCCCCTGAAAAAAGAAAAAGAAAACGCTTTTGAGGCATTTAAAAAACTAAAGCCTTCTCAGAACTTAGTCCAGCAAGTCATAGCCCGCTTAACCGAACAAATTCAACTAGAGATACAAAAACGCGCACAAGGCGTTTGGACGCCTGCCTGGAAATATCCAGCAAACTGGTTAGCACAGCGATGCTGGGAAACAACATCAACAATTCTTGAAGCCAAGGAGTATGACCATGCAATCCATGAAACAAATCGTAAACACGCATCACCTACAAACCGCATCGGGATTACAGAATCGAGTGAAAGCTCAAGTTTCAGTGACACCGAGTTCCAAAGCCTCTGGAAATTGCATTGAGCAAGTCAACAAACTGTTTCTGAAATTCTCAACCTTTTATGGGCACATATGGCGTAGCCAATTCAAGAATGAAGCTTATTCAAATTTTGCACGTCAAGAATGGTCAAAAGCACTAAATGGATTCGATGCCCAGTTAATTGATCAAGCAATTGATGAGTGTCTTAAAAACCGCGAAATGCCGCCTGCGCTGGCGCAATTTATTGAGTGTTGTAAGCAACTGTCAGCCAGAAAAAAACAGTGTTTTCAAAGAGAACCTTATAAACCTTGCGACCCTGTTGTTGCCAATGCTCACCTGAGGAAAATAAAAACAATCTTAAACATGAAATAAAAATAACCGGAGAAAAATAATGTTGGTACTTACAAGACGAAAAGGTGAGCAAATAGTGATCGATAAAGGACAGATTGAAATACACGTCATTTATCAACGAAGAGGTGTAGTCGCTTTAGGCATTAAGGCTCCAGCTCATATTGATGTTGATCGAAAAGAAATTTTTTTAAGAAAACAAACCAGTCCTCAAAACAACGATAAAGAGATATCAAAATGAAAACTAGCGTTCAAATATCTTTAATTAGCGCACTGGGTCTAACATCACTCTGCTCTATTGCAGCTAATGTTACCCAGATAAACCGCTATGCAACCGTTGCTAACAAACCACTGGCAGCGCAGATCAATCCGTTACTGGCCATTCAACAAGTCCATTTTCCTCAAGAAGTACAAACCATAGGTCAGGCAGTTGAATGGTGGTTGAAGTTTTCAGGATTTTCTTTTGCGTCGAAAGAAAAACAACCTGAAAGCCTGCAAACCGTCATGCGCCAAGCCTTACCTCAGATTGACAGAAACCTCGGCCCTTTGACTGTTAAGGATGGACTTGAAGTCCTTGTTGGCCAACAGTCCTTTACCTTGATTGAAGATCCTTTATTACGGCAAGTGAATTTCAAATTAAAAGCTGCGGTACGAAATGGGGGTAAATTATGATCAATCGCGCAACAACCTTAAAGTATTTATTGGTAGGAGGTTTAGGCTTGACCTTGGCGGGTGTCATTGTTGGCATTAACTATTTTCCAACAAATAAAACGAATGATTCAGATGTTGTTTCACATCGTCTTGATACCCTGCAAGCACAGCTTGGTGCTCTGCATGAGGAAGTCAAAAAACCAGTTGAAACAGTAGACTTTGCCGCTATTAATCAAGATTTCCACAAACTGATCTCCTTGATTGAACAGCTCAAAAATCATGATGAAACAGATATTAATCGCCTGATCAATGAAAATCGTGCCGAGTTAACACAAAGGTTGGATGTACTACGTGAAATGGTGACCGCTTTGGATAAAAAACAGCATCCCATTAAGTACCTGCCTGCAAGCAGCCTACCGTTTAGAGTGATTAGCATAGACAGCATTCAGCAAGTTAGTGTGGCATCAGTAGCTTATAACTTTAAAACATTGCCTTTGGAAAAAAGCGACCAATTGGCTGGCTGGACAGTATTAAGCATTGATTTTGGCCTACAACGCATGGAATTGGAAAACGGTAATAAAGAGCATGTTGTGGTGAAGACGGATGTATTGCAGGGGGAATCTGATGCTTAAGTATTCTGCTTTCCTGATTCCCATATTAGCCTGTCATGCAGTACATGCTGATCTGACTATTCCAGGATTAAATCAGCAGCCCTTAAATCACTTTGCCATTGAAGATCAAACATTGGCAAAAACAGGGTTAACAGTTAATGAAGACGATCTGACTTCAGAGCAAGACATCAATAAAATTACACTGACCGATACCCAACTGCATGAAGCTAAAGTGTGGGAATTAACGACTGATGAAGAAAAACGTTATGTCCTGCTCATGCAAAATAAAAGTAAACTCTACTATGAAGGTTTAAGGCAAACTCCAATTGATATTTTGGGGCTTAATGCCCGCAATGAAACAGAACGTAATCACTATGCAGAGCTGGCCGCAAAACAAGAAGCCCAGAAAGTAGCGAAAAATATTGCCTGGAACAATGCTTTTTATAAAGCATATAACAAGTTATTTGCTAATGTTCCTGTGGTTGGTGATTTTGATCCATCCCCTTATTCACCCTATGCCCATAAGCCAGTGCAATTAAGCCAGGGCGATACACTGTACTTCTTTATCAAAGAACAAGATGCTGTAAAAACCATTTTGCTAATGCTCTTTGATGCCATAGAGCAAACACCGAATGTACGATTGCATCTGATGTTACTGGATATGAATGATACGACCATCCAAATCTGGGCGAATCAACATCAAATACCACAGCATCTTGTACATGGTGGCCGTATTACCCTTAACCACGGCGAACTAAGCTACCAATCTCTCAAAGTCAAAAAGTCACTACCCCTGTTGCTGCTCTCCCAAAACGGCCATTCCAGCATTGTTGATTTGGGGAGGTTTTAATATGCAAAAGTCAGCCATACTCTTTGGATTGTTGATGATTACGTCCTGCTATGCCTGGCAAGCCATTAACATGGAGCAATTCATTAAAGAAAGCCAATCAAGCCTCACCGAAGAATCTTTAAAACTACAAGAAAAGCTGGATGCAAGACTGCCCGTATCAAGTAAAGCCACTGCTGGCAAAGTAGAAAAGCGAACACTAACACTCGTTCATTTCTCAAACCCCGTGTTCATCATTGGGGATGATACGGACTCATACCTTTGGTTGCAAAAAAACGCGAAAAAGCTGGAAGAAGCACAAGCCTTGGGCTTTGTCGCCAACATCGTGACCTGCGAACAACTTCAAGCGTTACAACGCCTCACCAAAGCGCCTTTATTACCGGCTAACGTGGATGACTTAATGGAACTCTTTCAGGAAACCCATTACCCACTCGCTTTCTTTGGGGAAGAATTATGGCAATAAGGACTGCAACGCCCAAACCATCCAGAAAAACGGTCATGAGTTTTATGCTGCTTGTTTTATTGGGCTGGTTGATCCTGATGGGTTGGGTATCCAGTCTTTGGTGCTGTTTAGGATTTGACAAGGCTTATAGTTCAGTTGCCACACTTTCTCAAAAACAAACGCAAGCCATTACCCCATTTAACGGAGTAATGGTTACTAATACCATTAAATCCTGGTTAAAAACCATTCCCACTCAAAAGGTTGCCAACAAAACAGCACAAACAGGCTCCCTGATTAAAAAAGGGCTGGATGAGGTAATGCCTGGTGAAACCAATGATTTAAATGACATAGCACACGATTTTATCCTAATTGCTAATCAACTCTGGTTACTGATGGGATTAACTACTCAGGTGATGTTCATCAAACTGGTTATTCTGATTTCGGCTATCCCTCTGTTTTTATTAATGACCATAGTTGGACTTGTCGATGGGTTAAATCAACGCGCTATCCGTACCGCGTCCCTTGGTCGTGAATCATCCTATGTCTTTCACCAGCTCAATCGCCACGCCAAACGAGGCCTTTTACTGTTACTGAGCTTATGGCTTGCGCTACCCATAAGCATCACGCCTGCCTTTGTTTTTGTACCTGCAAGCCTGTTGTTAGGCATCATGGTTTCAATCACCGCAAGTCGATTTAAAAAATATTTGTAGGAGAAAAACATGAAACGATTATTGTTATTATTCATATTAAGTCTGCCAATGGCCTCTCATGCGAGTGACGATGCACTCAACCAAACGCTGGTTAGAATAATCAATCAGATTAATGCCATCATGCCTTTGCTTGATGAAGCCCAAACTGAAATTGAACCCAATACCCGCATCCAATTGCACATAGAAAATTTTGAAGGTTCTGATGGAAGAACACACGCAGGCCTTCATACCGATTTACTGTCCATTCGTAATGCGCTGATTGATTACATCAATAAACCGGCCATTGAACCTAAAACCATCAAACCGTTAGCGTTGGATTTTATAGGAAAGTGACTATGAGCAAACTGGATATTGCTGCGTCTTTTGCTGCCAGTTTTAAACAAGCTGCGGGCGATACGGCTGCAAGTGCTTACTCAAACAGCATCCGATTTGTCGCCATTATGCTCGTCATCATTGGACTTATTTGGTGCATCAATCAATTCATGGGCAATGCAGAAAAAGAACAGGAGGGGTTTCTCATTCTTTTAGGTTCCCGCTTAATCCGCATTGTTCTTGGGCTTTGTTTATTCATTCTAATTTTAATCGTTAAGGGGAATTAATCATGAAAAAGTCAATTGCAGGTGTCAAACAATGGGGGCAACGGGTCGGTGCAGGACTCATTACTTTAAATTATGCACCCGCATTGTTTGCCGATAACTGGTTTCCAAAAATCTCTAATGCCGATGACATCAGTGACGGTAACAAAAGCATGATGACTGTTACAAGTAACTATGTTCGTCAAGGTCTGGGATTATTGCTTTTTATTGCTGCTGTCATGAGTTTTATTAAATTCATCACCACCATTCAGCATGGCATTGAAGAATCCAAGAAAAATGATGGCTCTATGGTGGCCTTTGGTACGTTTGCGGTGATGGGGATTACTTATCTTGCCATCAGTATTGTAGCAGGTTATGTCGGCTACAGCATGATTACCAAATTCAAGATTTAGGGGGAATTCATGAACCAACCATCTTCACGTCATCTGTCGTTTGATTATGAAGCCTATAAAGGGTTAAGCCTTAGAGAGCTGTTCTGGATAGTGGTAATAACAACACCACTAATTAGCATGGGATGTGCTTTGGCAGGACTTTTTATTGGCTATCCGCTGGCCTTTGGCTGTGTTGGTTTCATTGTGGGTTTTATTGTGTCCATTACTTTTTGCCCTAAACGGGCAGCTGCTATTAAATCTGATAAACCTCACGGCTATTTAATGAAAAAAACCATGTTGTTGATGGCAAAGTGGGGGTTAAGACACTCACCCTACATTCACCATCAAGGTGCCTGGCAAAAATCAAGACTTGTGAGGTAATCCTATGTTTCATTACTGGAAAAAAGTGGACAGTTTAAATCACATCAATCGCTTATTATTAGCCTTTGTATCCGTGCTCATTATGATTGTAATTGGCTTGATTATCACGTTGGCCAAAATACCCCATCGTTTTGAGTTTTGGTTAACACCTGCTATGAGTAGTAACGGTGGATTAATCAAGGAAAACGACATACCCAAAGAATACGTTCAGGGTTTTGTTGCCACATTGCTACCCACCTTAAACACTTGGTCACAAGGTGGTAAAAAAGAATTTGCTACTAATCTTTCAGGCTTCCATTACTACTTCACCCCGCGCCACCAGGCATTAATGGATAAGACTCTGACGGCTTATAAGGATGCTCAGCTTTTTAATCGAATACAAATGGCAAGTCTTTATCGGTTTATGGAAAGCGAAGATGTCAAAGTGATCGCCCATAACACCTGGGAAGTTCATCTGGTTTTACGCATTACCCAACGCTTAAAAGACGATAGCCCCATGGTCATTGCGGACAAGGTAGTGGATTACCATGTACGTGTGGTCAAGGTCAATCTCTCGCGTTTGCAAAATCATTTTCAATTGGCTTTGGATGGTTACACCCAACCAGAAACACTCATTACCGATTTGTTGGCAACTAACCCACGAGGTACGCAACATGAAAACAACTAACTGGTTACTCGCCGTGATTGCCTTAATCGGCAGTCAATATGCATTTGCGCTGAACGCAGAACATGTCTTATGGGATAAAACACCGATCCTGGTTGAATTGTCCTTAGACGAGGAAAGGCTCATCCATTTTCCTCAAGCCATTAGTATCGTGGATAATGAAGCAGCTTCCCAAACCGCGCTTTTGAAAATTCAGGATGCTTTGTATCTGAAAGGCAAGGACGTTTTTAAAAACAAAAGGCTCTTGGTGCAGCTCATGCCTCAAGGTGAGGTAATCATCTTAAACTTAAGCGTTAATGATAAAACTCATGATTTAAAACCAATAGAAGTGCTTTTGGAATCCAAAGAAAATACCAGTGTCCCTCAAGAAGCGGCCAATCCTCTGGATTTAAATGCAGTAACACTGACGCGCTTTGCAATCCAATCCTTGTATGCCCCACAAAGACTGTTGGTGATCCCTGATGGGGTGGGGCGTGTGCCTATGCAAACCCGAAAACGAGTAGGCCTTTTTTATGGCGCCAGTATTGAAGCGAGGCCATTGATTTCATGGCATGGCGGTGCATTTTATGTGACGGCGGTGGAATTGAAAAACCTGCTAAATAAGGAGGTGATTATTGATCCGCGCCAAATGATGGGTAACTGGCAAACCGCTACCTTTTACCCCACCAACACTTTATCGCATCAAAGCAAGAAAGAGTCCACCACGGTATTTCTGGTATCAGACAGACCCTTTGGTATAGCACTTTCCGCAAGTCGGGAGTATGTACGATGAAAAAGAATACTGGACTTAAAGTATTGACTGGCACCGTGATCGCGGTTGTTGCACTCATTATGATGAATAGCAAACATCATGATCTTGAACCCGAAGCCACTCGCCACGAGCCTAATAATCTGAACGAAGCTATTGCTAGTCAGTTTAATGACAATATCCGTGATGTTGCTGCAAGACTACAGGAAACCGAAAAGAAACTTGCCAGTCTTGAATCGGAAAACAAGCAACTTAAGCGCAAAAATAAAGATATTGCGGTGTCATATAACCCTGAGGTGCTTAAGGAAATAGAAGTACTGAAAGCTGAATTGGCTCATATTAAAAACAATCGGGATAACCAACCAAGTCCTCAACCCTACACAGTCAATGGAGAGCCTGTCCTTGCCAAAGAACAAAATGTTACAGACATCGATGCCTTATTAATGAAACGTGAAAACAATCCTAATGAACAAGCCTATTGGGAAAATTTAAAGAAAAAACAGCAGGCATTAACTCAAAAAGTTAAAACAGCGGCTTCCAACAGTGAAGATAAAAATAATATTCCCTATTACACCATTCCAGCAGGCTCTGATTTAGGCAGGACAACCTTGTTATCGGCACTAATTGGTGAAGTGCCGGTTGAAGGTAAACTCATGCAGCCCCTATTTCCGTTCTCAGCCATTATCAATCGTGGTGATTTAATGGCCGCTAATGGTATTCCTTTACCTCCCAATATTTCGGGTATGAAGGTTAATGGTTATGCAATTGGTGTTGGTTCTTTTCTGGACAACATCAGCTGTGTTCGAGCCTATGTGACTTCTGCCTTATTCGTTTTTGATGACGGTCATTTTGTGACCGTGGGTAAAGAGCAAATGACCGGAACGGCTGAAATGGTCAATAACGAAAGTTTAGGCTATCTCACCACCGCTTTTGGTAATCCATGCATTAAAGGCCAGTATTTTACTAATGCGCCCAGAGTACTTACGGCACTCGTGGCTTCCGATGGGATTAAAGGGTTTGGTAATGCACTTTCTCAATGGCAAATGACCTATACCGCCAATGCCAATGGTGCGACAGGCACACCTACCGGCTCTATGGGTAATTATGCTTTGGGTGGTGCGCTTTCCCAGGGAACGGTCAAAGCTGCTGATTGGTTAGAAAAACGTATCCAAGGCAGTTTTGACATGGTTTTTGTTCCAGCGTCTCAAGGATACAGACCGACCCAGCTTTCATTTCACGTCACACAAACCATCAACATTGATAAAGAAACTAATGGGAGAGTATTAGATTATGGCCATTTACAACAAACTGCACACGATTTTAGCCTTAGGTAGCGTCTTGCTGCTTAGTGCTTGCGCCTCAAAGACAGTTGGCTCCACGGCCATTCCCGAAGGAGGATTGACTGTTAGCCAACTTTATCAACAAAGTCTAGGTGACGCCATGCCTGGCTGGTCTGTACCAAAAAGACAGGCGAAGACCGTAAATTACTCAGGGTATACACGAGATGCTTCCAATGAGATTCAACATTTGTTCAAGCCCTTGGATAACCCGCAAATCCCTATTTATGTGTTTCCTCATGTGGCACGCATTGGTGATGAGCAATTGTTAAAACCAGGTTATACCACAGCCTTTTTTCTCTACAAACAAAATCAATTTGCACTAGCTTCCGAGCACTATTAAGAGGTAAATAATGAAATTATTCAGCCAAGTAAGTGACTGGCTGTTAGGACAACCCAATAAACCAGCATTAACTCAACAAAACATAAAAAAAAGATTTGAGAATCACAACCCTTCCTTTGCCAATCAATTGTCTATGGTGGATTTCAATGATGAACTCAATCTCTTTTTACTCAATGATGGAGTCAGCATTGGTTCAGGTTTTGAATTAGCGTCCATTCCAGCAGAGGCCACCTCTACTGAGCATTTACACGCGGTATTTAGCAAAATTCGCGATACGTTTGCCACGGTCGTACCTTTGCACAAAGAAGATCCATGGGTGATGCAAATGTATGTCAATGACGAGTACAGTTTGAAGCCGGTTCTCACTCATATTCAACAAAGTATTGCACCGGACATTGCTGAAACGTCCTTTACTCGTGACTATTTGGCACGGTTGGATGATCTGTTTTGCAAGATGACAAGACCCGAAGGATTGTTTGTTGATCCCAAAACTGATGCGCCTTATCGCGGCAGACGAAGACGAATCAGGGTTTTGTTTTATCGTCTGTATCAAAAAACGCAAACCACCAGAGAACTGGCAATTGCCGAGCATCAAGAAGTCATGGCTCAGATTGAAAGCAAATTACTATCACCTGGTCTTCAACTAAAACAACTAACCGGTAAAGATTATTACCAATGGTTGGTGCGTTGGTTTGCAACTAACGCTGAAGAACTACTGGCTTGCTTTCCTTACCCTAAAAACAAAAAACCAGCAGGCTATAGCTTAAGCCAGAATGTCTTGTTTCATGAACCGCAAAGTGATGAGCATGGGTTTATATTTGATGATATGGTTCATCGTATCCTTTATATTGATGGTCTGAAAGAAGCACCTGAAATTGGTCTTTTATCTCGTGAAAAACCACAAGCCAATCCCAAACATCGGTACGCACTTTTAGATAAGTTGCCAGAAGGCGCTACCTACACCATTCAGGTTATCTTTGAAAATGATGAAGCCTTAGATGCGCATCTGATGCGTCTTGAAAAAGGCATCGTAGGAACAAGCCTTAAACCTTCACAGGTCAGAGAAGACATCAAAACTGCACGAGATGAATTGTCTATAGGAAACCGTCTGTTTTGGGTTAATCAATCTATTTTTTATCGTGCCAGCACGAAAGACCAGGCAGTACGCATTGAAAAAGAACTAAAAGAGTTATTTATTGAAGCCAAAATGCCTTTGATTTCTTCGGGTTTCGACATTCATCCCATCAACAGTTATCTCAATGCCTTACCTTTTAATTTCATCCCGCAATATGCTCGCCAATATTTGCGCTTTGACCGATTGATGTATGCGTCTGAATTAGCCTCTTTACTGCCAGTGTATGGACGCAACCAGGGAGCAAGACACCTTCCTTGTTTCACCTTTTTTAACCGTTTGGGAGAACCAGTACTCTTTGATGTGTTGCATCATGACTTTATCAGCCAAAACTCCCACATGGCTTTGTTCGCCAATTCCGGTGGCGGCAAATCAGTGGCTACTGGCTGGATGATTAATTCGCTGATGGCCACTAAAAATGCCCGCATCATTTTATTTGAAATGGGGAATTCCTTTGACCGTATGCTTATTCATGCCAAAGCGCATGGCAAAAAGACAAAGCAGTTATTACTGAGTAATAAAAAAGATGAGGCCGTTCCATTAAACCCATTTTGTGAAGCGTATAAAGCAATTCCTGAAATTACGGATAATTTAAACGCGGAACAGGCAGCTCTAATTGCACAAAAAATTAGGACGATCAAAGCAAATATCGAACAGCCTGCCAGTTCAGAGGATTTATCCTGTGATGATGGCTCTCGTTCGTATCTAGCAGAACTGGCTTTGGCATTGCGTACCATGATTACTGAGGCCAATGAGTTGGAAGAAGAGCAATTTACCTTAGCCGATGAAACATTGTTAATTGAAGTGTTAAGTGATGCCATCTTAACGTCTTTTAACCATGACATACCGCAAATGCTGACTGAACATGTCGTGAGTGCTTTTAAACGGCGACTGGATAAAGAAACGGTGGCTCGCAAGAAAGACCGCATTTTAGATATGCACGACCGATTAAACAGTTATGTCATTAACAGCGCCAAATCACGCTTTTTTAATGTGCCGACTGAACCTTTAGGAGATTTTGATATCTTTCATGTTGATATCTCAGCTATTAAAGATGATACCGGAAAGCTCGCTTTAGTGATGGTGTCTTTGTTGCCAAGAATATTGGCTATGGCAGAAGCTACTCAAAACGACAACAGACCAACCTTTCTTTTTATTGATGAATCTCATTTGCAATTTCAAATTCCTTCAGTGGTGGCCGTGTGTTTACTGGTTGCCAAAGTAGCCAGAAAGTTAGGCCTTTGGCTGGTTGCTATTACCCAAAACGTCACCGATATGAATTCGGAAAAAGCCACCAAGATTTTATCGTTAATTGAAACCTGGATTTTATTAGGCCTTGATGAAAAGGAAATTAGCGATGTCAAACGCTTTAAATCATTAACTCCGCAACAAGAAGCCTTAATTAGAGATATTGATTCGCAAAAAGGCTTATATGCAGAAGCGGTTTTATTAGGCTCACGTTATCAAGGATTATTTCGTGTCATTCCACCTCGCTACTTGCTTGCTCTTTTAATGACTGAAAAATCAGAAAAAGCACAACGCCATACCCTGGAGAAACAACATGATGTCCTTAAAGCCGCTGAACTGCTTGCTGACCTTCTCGAAAATAAAAAGCAAAGCAAAAATCATAATGCTTATTTCTATGATGATTAGCTTACCCATCCATGCAAAAGAAAGCATAGAGCCACCGCATCCTATTGGCAGTCTTGGTATTGCCACCAAGGTATTAAGTAAGCTTTTTACTAACAGCCACTATAAGGTAATTGGCTCCTGTACCTGGGCCGTAGGAAAATTTCCGCCTAGACTAGTAGCTGTTCCTGCAATCGAGCAGTTTTTACCTGATCTAATTGTCACAGTAGCCAATCGCCCTGAAACCAATCCATGGATGGAGGCAAAAACACTGTATGAAAATCCAGCAAGCCAGGCTTTATATCAAAAAACCTACCAATTGGCGACTGGTTCAACGCTTGGTTTTGGAGATGATGCAGGACAAATCTCAGCCATGCACATCAATGAAGAACGCACACGGGTTGTTGATATAATTGGCAGCCCCGCAGGTCTTTATCGTTTCCCGTATTTATCGCATAAACCAGAAACACGTTTTGGTTATCCTTACTATATCAGTGAGGCCGATGCCGTGTCAGACCGCACAGAGCTTGCTGAAATTGCCTATATGGCAACTCATCCTCATCTGTTATTCAACCATGATATAGGCTCCACAACGCAGACGTGGGGACATGAAATCCCAAGACTTATGCGAGTCACACAGCCATCACGCTTTAGAGCATCTGTTGTTGCAGCACTTCATGCGGCAGACATCGTGACCAATAAAAATAGTCTTCATGTGACTCAGAGTACGAGCAATTCTTGTGGTGCTAATTGCATGGTAGCCAATGTGATATTCGATGGCCACAGCAAAAACATCATCTGGCAGGAAGTGTACCCCAAAAATCGCAACATCAATTTTAATGATGCAAGCGATATGGGTATAGAAGATGACAAGTCAGGTAATGGAAATTATGTCTTTGTAGTCTGGCGAAAATATCGAGGCTGTATTGCCCATGAGGGAAAATTGATTCGCGCACTTTCATTCCCAAAAGTGGGACATCCCCAAAAACGATAGGAGTTAATCATGTACAAACTTTCTATGCCTTTACTGACATTGATATTACCCCAAATGCTCTTTGCCAGTTCTTTTATGCCTAATGAATCGGATTATTATTACAAGTTGGGTGGCTCATCCAATCTATATGTACCTCCTGTTAATAATGACCAAACCATCACTATTGGCGGTAATGTCGATGGACGGCTTGGTTTTACCTGTAATGGATTTAATCCTGTAGTATCCATCACTAATACCTTTCAGGATATGAAGTCTTCTGCAATGAACATTCCTGGCGGTATTATTGATAACCTCAAAGGATCTGTTGCAGGCTTCCCACTGTATAAGCTGCAACAATCCATGCCTGCGCTTTATAACGTACTGCAAAATACTGCCAATTATGCGCAGAATGAATTTAGCGTCAAAGTCAAAGATTGCCAGGACGTGAAAAAGACCTTGGAAGAAGGTCAATCGCCTATGGAAAGCATGCTTTCTGTGTCGGATAGTCAAGGTTGGCTTGAAGCAGCAAAACGGGCGAAAACTGAAAATGTGGATGTGACTTCTACAGCTAAAAGTATTG
This sequence comes from Legionella genomosp. 1, assembly GCF_900640215.1. NCBI lineage: Bacteria > Pseudomonadati > Pseudomonadota > Gammaproteobacteria > Legionellales > Legionellaceae > Legionella > Legionella genomosp. 1. The sequence goes on along the minus strand of NZ_CAAAJH010000004.1, from coordinate 42,443 downwards.
CTAAAAAAAGGGACGAATATGGACTGCCCTGGATAGGTCGGGAAAGCGGAAATGCCGGTGGAACATACCAACGGCCTATCAAAGTCATTAATGATGTAGTCATTGCTGGTTACAACATTTTACTGAATCGAAAGCCGCTTAATAATGAAAAGAAGCCCGACACCAAAACACCCATGACGCATACTTGGCCAACACCTGCTGATGCGAGCCTTTGGGCAATTAAAGTATTAGGTGATATTCATGTAAGCACCGCTATAGATGCAGATAAAACCAAACACGATGCCAAAGCTGGCATTGGGTTATCAGCATTATTGCAAAGTTGCGACAGCTCCAACACCTGTACGTCCAATGTGTCTAAAGCACTATGGAATCTCGTAGACAAGCAGTGGCCGTTGACTGAAGAAAAACTCAAAATGGTCAGTGCATCCAACTTTATGATTACGGATGAAATCATCATCACCATACAGCGTATGCCGCGTGAAGAACAAATCTTGACTGTTTCAAAATTGGCCGAGGAAATTGCTGTACAAAACATGCTCGATAAAGCCTTGATGATGCGCCGTATTTTACAAGCTGGTCTTCAAGTACAAGAAGTACAAAACTTAAAGCCCGCGCTTGATATGGTGAAATTTGCCTTAAAGAAACTCGATGACGACATTCATTCTTTAGCATTTGAAAGCGAAGTCCGTAAAAAAATGATGACTGAAACCTTAGGTCTTTTGATGGAGATACGAGGTAGCGATATAGCCAAAGGCTTGCCTGGTGATGACCATGAACAATCACAAGTTAAAAATGGCGCAGTCTATGTGAAACCTGATTCCAAAGGAGCATAAGATGGTAGTATTTAGCCCTTTATCCTTGTACACCACCTATTTAGGCTGGCAGCAATATGAGGTGATTTTTAATGCCCTGTGGCAAACAGGGTTGTTATACCTTGGCTTTCTTATGGTTGGCTATCGGTTCTTGAAAAATGTTTTGGCACCTGCTGGTGCCACACATCACGCGGCAGAATATGCCTTGAACCATTTTCTCTATGAATTGGCAATTACTTTTTTGATTTGCGGCATCTTTATCTACCCCTGTGTGCCATTGGAAGAAAAAGCCATGAGTTTTAAACCCATGTGCGGTATAAAAAAAGGTACGGATGCAAAAACCTCCACGTTAAAAGATACAGGCACTACTTATGACGAAGCCTTTGCAGACGTACTGACTCCCAGCATCAAAATGCCTATTGGTTTTGCACTCTTACAAAATTACATGTCAGGGATTACTTACGGCTTGATGAAAGTGACCGGTTGCACCGACAGTTTGCAAGCGATTGAAGGCGATTTAATTTCCACCTATTTACCTGCCGATGTACGTGAACAAGCACTGAATTTTCACAGACAATGCTTCCTTGAGGCCAGAAGCCAATACCACAATGAACCGCACGACAAAACCAAGGTCAATGACATTTTAAAAAAATACGGTGGTGAGGAAGATTTAAAATGGGTGGGTTCCAAAGTCTATCAAACACTATACTACGATAAGATTTATGCAAGACAACCTGTACCTGGGTTTACCTTTAATGAAGCCCCCAACAAGAATCTCGAAAAAGCAGCAGAACGTGGTGATATTGATGCCAAACATCTGCCAGAGCAAGGTTATCCCAGCTGCAATCAATGGTGGAAAAAGCTCAAAACAGATTTGGTGTTCGTTGCCAATAACGCCAGTGTCTTTGACAGCCACCTGAATTACTACGCGGTTTTGGACAGGGTACGCACGTTCAAAAGTAACCATCCTAAAGCTTGGGGTTCGCAGTTAAGCTCAGAAGACTACATTGCCAAGATGTTGCTTAATGACAGTCGCGACATGCAGGCTAACAGTATGAAAAACCTAATGGGAAATACCAATGGCGCTTTTGGTGGTGCCATTTCTCATGGGTTAGTAAATATTGGGCAATTGACAAAATCATGGACATCAACGCCTTTAAAGCGTGAGGCCATTATGCAAACACTACCGGTCATGCAGGCCTTTTTGTATTTCTTCCTGATTATCTTGACCCCTGTGATTTTGGCTCTAAGTGGTTATAACCCCAAAGCATTAGGCAGTATGTGCGGTCTGTTTATTATGGCGATTTTCCTACAATACTTGTGGCATCTGGTGGGTTTTGTCGAGCGCAGTGTGCTTGATCCTTTAGGGCAAAACGATGCCATTGCGGCCATGCGCAATATGGCCGTTTTATTCTACTTTATTGCACCCATGTTGCTCTTAAAACTGTCCAGTCATTTTGGTGGAGAAGCAGGGGCAGCCCTTGGTGCTTTGGTCAATGACGCAGCGCAACACAGTAACAAAGTTGCTAACTCAGGTGTGGATACCATCAAGCAAGGGGCAAAAATAGCCAGCATGGGGAAAGTAAAATGAAACTAGTCTCCATGAATGTGTCTGGCGTATTCAGAACCACTGATTGCACCATCTTCATAAAGTTCGGTTGCCTTCCCCGCAACATAGTGTGGTTTATCTTTTTCATCGGAAGCAAAGGCAACAATCGCTTGCAAAGCAAGAAGACTTATCTTGCCAAGTGTTTTCAATCCCTTCAAAACCACCGACTGTGTTGGGTTGTTCTTCCTAATCATAGGAGTGTTTTCCATGTTAAATAAACGGTTCTATAAATCCATTATAGGCATAAGCAAATTCATTCTGCCAGTGGTATTACTTTTGTTATTAGTGCCTTTTTTGATGCGATTCAGTACTGAACTTAGCACCATGAATGACTTTTTCAAAACCCATCAAATAGGCTTTTTAATCTGCCATATGCTGTTTTATTTAGCGTTTTATTGGGCTTGGCCAAAACTGATTACAGGCATAGTAAATCAACGCCAACATGAACTTGATGAGGCTCAAATTAAATTGGCTTTGCAAGCAAAATACTACCTGCTTGCGGCCCTAATCCTTTTTGAATTACTCGTTTGGTGGAGATAAATCATGAGCCAATATCCCGTTGAAAACCTTTTGCGCGAACCCACTGAATTCTATACCTTCCTGACCTGTACTTCACTGGCATGGCTCACTGTCGCTCACCCACACCTGTTTCTACTCACACAAAACATGGGAGTCTATGCAGCACTCAGCCTTATAACATTAGGTCTAGTGAGAGGATATCAGGCTTTTCGCATTAAGCGTTATCACCGCAGACTTATTGCCATGCCTTATTATGCTTTATCCACTACCGAAGTGCCATTGTCCAAGAAATGGTTGTTTCTTGGTAAAGGGTTTCGTTGGTTGCCTCATCATACGCAGCGATTGCATCAAATTAAACAAATTAGAAATGAATCGTTTATGCAACGAAATGCTTGCTATCGCAAAGTACGTGATTATTGCAAAAACCACGACAGTTCATTATTGACCCAACTGTTTAATACCCCATTAAGATTTAATCCATTCAAACCTGATCCACCTGTAGGTGGCTGCTCATACCTACATGGGTTAGGTGAAAAAGATAGTTCTGTCTATATCCCGCAAGAAGTTCGAGTTGGTCATACTTTTGTAGTGGGTACAACTCGAGTTGGTAAAACACGCCTAGCAAGCATCCTAATTAATCAGGATATTAGAAATGGCGATGCAGTGATTGTCGTTGACCCGAAAGGAGATTTAGATTTAGTTCGTGATATGTACTCAGCCTGCAAAGCTAGTGGCAGATTGCATGATTTTAGAGTGGTGCATTTAGGTTTTCCTGAATTGTCTGCTCACTACAATCCGCTCAAAAACTATGATCAAGTCAGTGAGGTTGCTACACGTGTTACCGATGCGATTCAAGCTGAGGGCGAAGGAAAACAGTTTGCAGCCTTTGCCTGGAAATATGTGAACATTGTAGCCATCTGCCTTGAAGAAATGAAACAACTTATTTCTTATACTTCTATAGGGTTTTACATCAATCGATTGGATCAACTACTAATGGCCTACTCTGATGCCATACTCCCCACACATGATCCAAATTATCATGAAAAAATAGAAGAAATCATCGCTAATAATGATTGCCGTGTAGATAAATACGGCAATACTCCGCTACCTATGAGCCGCTCAAAGGCGGTGGTGAAATATTTACAAGAGCATATCAGTAAAACCATCACCTCAGGCAACGTTGAAAGCCTTCATGATCAAGTACTGATTGATCTGTTTGATGCGGCCATCATGGACAAGAATTATTACGATAAAATCACGGCCAGTGTCGGCCCTGTGTTATCAGAAATTAATAAAAGTAATGCATCAAAGATCTTTTCATTTCATAAAAGCACTTGTGAAATCGAACTGATGAGCGCAATAAAAAACAAACAAGTCATCTATATCGGACTGGATAGCCTAACAAACCCCAATATCGCCCAAGCGGTCGGGAAAGCCTTTTTGTCAGATTTAGTATCCACTGCTGGAAAAATATATAAGGAAAGTAACGCGAATTACCGTCTCAATTTACATTGTGATGAGCTTTCTGAAATCATCCAAGACTCGTTTGTCAAAATTTTAAATAAAGCAGGTGGCGCTGGCTTTCAAGTCACCGCTTATGCTCAGACCAAACAAGATATGGAGGTAGCACTAGGTTCAAAAGCCAAAGCAGAAGTGACTGAAGGAAATCTAAACACCCTCATCATGTTACGTGTTAAAAATGAAGAAACAGCCAATTTATTAGTTAAAGTCTTACCGAAAATTGGCGTGGTCGAGCACACTCAAGTGTCCATGGTTAACGACACACCCCATGGTGAGGATGGTGTTTATTTTAATACCACTAATGAAGATCGAGTACAAACCACCGCAGTACCTATGATTGATGTCAATGACATTATCTCATTGCCCAAAGGGCAGGCCTTTGTTTTAGTGAATGGCGGAGAGCTGTACAAAGTAAGAATACCCTTACCTGTGAACGATGGATTAGCCCCCAAGGATATCAAAAGCGCTATTCGTGCAATTAACCAATTGGATGATAACCTTGGAGATTAATATGAAAGCAGAAATTACTTTAAACCTTCGTACCCGTGAAGTGTATAAATTATTTGAGAGAAAAATCAGTGGGGATAGACTTTTTATTGAGGCTATTTTGCACAAGATTAACATTGTCATTGGGCGATGCCGCAGGCAAGATCCAATAGCCATTAAAGTACTGTACGAAATGGAACAACAGCTCAATGCGCGAACTCAGGAATTTGCCTCTGAAATTAAACGTTTTGAAGTACTGCTTTCTAAGAAGAAAGAGTTTAAAGACAAACAAATTAATTTTGTAGTGCAGTTTCATCCGAAGCTCATCGTGTATAATTCTCTAATTCTGAAATTAGCTGAGTTTTTTGAAGTTTATGACAACCTTATTGCTAATTTGAAATTACTTCGACTCATAGGGTGCTTTGACACAGATGAAGCTTATTTTATTAATACTCAGAAATACCAAAAATCTGCAAATCAAACGCTCAGTAAAATTGTACTCTTTAATTGATTAGAAAAATTAAAGCCTATAGGTTTATTATATAGATTGCATGAATTGAAAATGCGATAATTTATAATGGGTTATTAAATTATCGGAAACTAATGAGTCAATTTGTTCTAAAAAAAATAGTAGAATGGTCTAAAAATAGACCACTATGGCAAAGAGATGCTTTACGCAGAATACTTTATAAAGGAGAACTTCATGAGGAAGATGTTAATGATCTAATTGATTTATGCAAAGCTGAAGCTGGATTAATATCATCTTCTAAAAAATGCATCCCAATTAACGCGGAACATATTCCATCAACTCCAACCGAAGAAAACTCCGTTACTTTAAAAGCGATCACTGAGATTCAAAATGTTAATAGATTAGCTAGCAATCAAACCCTTTCTTTTGAACCTAAAGGTATAACAATAATATATGGTGATAATGGAGCTGGAAAATCAGGATACGTTAGAATATTAAAAAGAGCTTGCAGAGCAAGACATACAAGTGAAATATTAGATAATATATATGTGATAAAAGATAAAAATGAGAAACCTAAAGCTTTTTTTCATTTCAATATAGGCGGTAAAGAACAAGCTAATGTAGCATGGGAGGATAGTGATATCCCACATCAAAATTTATCTGCGATTAGTGTTTTTGATAGACAATGTGCAGATATACAAATTAGCAAAGAAAATGAAATTGCATTTCGCCCTCATGGATTGGACATACCAGACGAGTTTGTGAGAATATGCAAACTGATTAACCAAAATCTTGCTAATGATAAAAAGTTGTTAGAGGAAAAAAATGATTTTTTATTTACAAATCCATTCTGGAATAAAAAAACACCAACTGGAATTTTATTAGATAACATAACTCATGCAACTAATGTTGAGGAGCTAAAAAACAGTTGTTTATTAACACAAGAGAATAAACATAGACTTGAACAACTAAGAGTAGATTTAGGAAAAAATCCAAGTAAAGCAGCTGCTGAACAAAAACTAAAAGCAGATAATATACAGCGACTGAATTCCATATTAAATAATATTGAAAAAGTTTTGTCAGAAATTTCACTTTCTCATATAACTAACTTGAAACAAAAGGCAGAAACAATAAAGGCAAGTATCGACTTGGCAGCAAGTAATGCTTTTTCAAGTGGTTCTCTTGATGGAATTGGAGGGGAGCAATGGCGCTTACTTTGGGAGGCAGCACGTAGGTACGCTACTGATGTAGCGTATCCAGATGGACAATTCCCTCCTTTAAATAAGGATATGTTATGTGTACTTTGCCAAGAACCCCTTTCATCTGAAGCTATTCAACGCATGAAAAATTTTGAGCAATTTATTCAAAACGATTTATCCATTCAAAACAAGCAAGTAAATATTGATTTATCTAAAGCCCAACAAGATTTTTTAAATTTAGATCTGAGTGTTATCTCATTAAAAGGTTTTTTAGATGAAGTTAGCTTACATGATCAAGCTATCACTAAAAATATTAAACGATTCATTGCCTCTGCCAGGTTACGTAAACATTGCTATCTAAAACAGTGGAATCAAAACAATATTTCTTTACCCTCACTTGTTTCCAGCCCAACAAAACAACTTAATATAATCGAAGAAAAAACTCGCCAGTATGCTCAGGAGCTACTTAATGCGTCAAATCAAGAGCAGAAACAAAAGCTGCAACTCGAATACGATGAATTGCAAAATAGAGCCGGAGTTGTCACAAATATTCAATTAATAACAGATACTATAGAGCGTCTAAAAACAATTAACCTTATTAACCAGTTAATTAACCAAACATTGACTGCTGATATTACAAAATTAAGCAATCAAATCTCGGATACTGTTATAACTCCAATGTTAAGAGATCGCTTTCAAGAGGAATTAACACAACTGGCTGCCGATAAAGTACGTGTTGAAATTGTTCGTTCAGGAGGGAAGCATGGAGCAGCTCAATATCAAGTGAAATTATTTGCTAATCCTAAAGCAAAAGTTAATATGATTTTAAGTGAAGGTGAACAAACCTGTGTGGCATTTGCAGCATTTTTATCCGAATTAGCTACAGCAAATCATCATTCAGCACTTATATTTGATGATCCTGTTTCTTCACTTGATCATCGATGGCGTAATAAGATCGCAAAACGTTTAATTGAAGAGTCTCATAAACGACAAGTAATAGTTTTTACTCATGATTTAGTATTCGTCAATGATCTTTATGAACTTACTTATATTCATAAAATTCCAGTAAAAACACAAACAATTACAAATGGCCCAATTGGAGCTGGGGTTGTTTCTGATGAATTACCGTGGAAAGGTAAGAGCATCAAAGATCGCATAGATAAGCTTGAGAAGCTCTTAAATAAAGCAGAGCGATATTATCAAAATAATGATGAGGATTGTTATCATCAAGAAGCTACGAGCATTTATAACAAACTTCGTGCAACTTGGGAGAGAGGGCTGGAGGAAATAGGCTTTGCACGAGTTATTCTGCGCTATAGAGATTATATTAACACAAAAGATTTGATTAAAGTGTCAGTATTAACTCGAGATGATTGCGAGATTTTTGAACGAGGATTCAAAAAATGTTGCGATATAACCGATGCTCATGATCCTGCTCTTGGGAGAAATATAGAATTGCCTTTACCCCAAGAAATTAAACAAGATATTCAAAATCTTAAGACATGGATGGATAGTATAAAATCACGCCAAAATAATGCTTAACTTTCCCGCAAGCTGCGTCACTGCATTTCCCGCAGTGACGCAGCCGAAGGGCTGCGAAATTTTCAAATAAATTCAACATACTACTCCTGATTGAGCAATCGCGTGCAACGCGATTGCTCAAAATAATCATCTAAATCCCCTTGTCCAACACAAATCGTTTTGCTAATCTGCTATTAAGCATAACTGACGAGACCGGTGCGATTCCGGCGAAACCTTAACAGGTCTTATGCATAGCCACTCTCATTCTCTAATCTTGTGGCAGAACGATAAGTCGAGAATAAAACACCATCTGCACTTCGCAGAACCAATTGCAATAAAAAGCAATGCAATTCTTTAAGAATTGAACCTCACAATATCTCTCTGTATTGCCCCATGCGCAACAATGGCTTGTATAGACTTTGTTGTATTTAAAACCATTAAACCTAAGGAGATCACCACCATAAAAAAGTAGTACCAATGTAATCAGGTCAATATAAGTTTGTAGTTTAAAACTGATTTTCCCCTGAACTGAGCCTTGAGGCTTCATGCCTGGTACTGCAGCTTTGCAGACCGCTCTACCAACACTAAACCAATATCAGGGCAAATAGTTTTAGAGGTCATATAGATGAGAAAAAACCAACTCAGACAACAAGTCGATCATTATTGCCATCATGATCACACGGGAACATACCGTGCCAGAAAGCACCGTCATTTTGTGCTGCACAAAATGATTCGTGATTTATTCCATATAGGTCATGTTCCACCAAAATGGCATGCCGTAACTCACGAACATATTCAATGCCTTGTTGCACATTGGCAAAAAGAGCGTATCAAGCCATCAACCATAATGAAGTATATGACTATCATCCGAGATTTTTTTCAAAAAATTGAACACACCATCTCAGATATTAGCAACAACACCCTGGGACTTAAAAACCATAAATACCGCTCAAAAACGATTCATTTACCAGAAGATATTTCCGCACAGTTAGCAAACCCCATTGCAAAAATATTGATCGAATTACAAGTTCATTTTGGTTTAACTTTAAGTGAAGCAATGCGCCTATGTCCAACCATTCACGTGCAGGAACATGGGCTTTGGATTACAAGAGATATTGCTACAAACAGCCACGATAGGACGATCCCTTTTAGAAATGAGGCACAAATAGAAGCGAAAAATTTACTTTTAAGTCTATGCAAAGAGCAAAGCTTAATTTTAACTTATAGCTATCATTCTGTACGAGGCGCGTACAGTAATGAATTGAAAGCAGTAGGAATACCTTCATCCAAGAGCTATCGTGGCTTTTATGCCAAAAATATATATCCAGAACTAAGTCAAACCTTATCCCCATACTTAGCCAAGCAAACCATCATGCGTGAAATGGGGCTACAATCCAGACGAACGCTTTGGAGTTATCTTAATGAGTAACACAAAATTGCGTGCAGCAAAATTTTCAATTAACGAACTGGTTAAAAAAGCTCACGGCCATTCCTATGCAAGCCAAGCAGACATGCGCCATATGCTCTTTCGGTGCGTAAAAGATTTACATGAGCTAGGGTATAAAATCGGCCACATTAAAGGATTAAAAGCAAAGCACATCCACGTGCTGGTGGAACACTGGAAATCTGAAGGAAAAAACCCAGGGACAATTAAAAACTACATGTCCAAACTACGAAAGACAGCTTATTTACTGAACGATCCAAAACTGGTTAAGCCAGATAATGCGGCATACAACATTAGCAAACGCTCGTATGCGTCAACGATTAATAAAGCAATTCATCATATCGATTTATCTAAGTGCACCGATCCTTATATTAAGCTATCACTAGAAGGTCAAAGGCTCTTTGGCCTACGCCGTGAAGAGTCCATGAAATTTACATTAAGTGAAGCTCATCATGGCGATAGTTTAATTATTAAACCCAGCTGGACAAAAGGAGGTATTGGACGCACATTGAAAATAACGAATGAGGCTCAACGGCAATGGTTAGCCAGTGTTTCTCAGCTTGTTCGCGCAGGAGAATCACTTATTCCTTCCAGTAGAACGTATAAACAGCACTTAAGTCATTACGAAGAGCAAGCCAAAGCTATGGGGGTCAGTAAATTGCATGGTTTAAGGCATGCTTATGCGCAAGAACGATATAGAGAACTGACTAAATTATTTGATCCTCATAAACAAGGAATGGCATGCCCATTTGAGGGTGGGAAAAAATTTAAAGAAATGAATTCTGCGGAAAAAGCAATCGATCGAAAAGCACGTCAAATCCTCAGTTTTGACATGGGTCACTCTCGCATTTCAATAACAAGAATTTACTGCGGATAAAATAAATCGAAACGTGTTACAGATCCAGCAATAAAACACATTTTGATTGATTTATTTGTTCTAACCGTTTAGAGTACTAGGTACATAACACAACTGACGAGCCAGCGAGACTCTGGCGAAACCAATAGGTCTTGTGATATAGAGCCATTACCATTCCCTAATCTTATGGCAGAGCGTTAGCAGGGAACCTCAGTTCATCACTGATCACCCACCAGGGTGAAACCACATTAAAACATCTCGTTTTAAACCTGTTCTTATCCATTCGTACTTTTTAATCAACGAATGGCTGCTCTTTAAAAATCAGGCGAATCAACCAAGTTTGTTGTAATCAAGCATGGGCGACTCATTGCAATTGTTACCTCTCTGGGAAAGACTTCCCTGATGGGCTGGTTTTTCCCAAATTTTTTGGAGAAAAATCATGAAAACAATTAATTCCATTGTTCCAAGAAAAGAGTATGTATTTTTTGATTTAACTCGCTGTATTAATGAACTTCATGTCTTGTGTCATGAGCTATCTGCGCAAGACATGGATGAAATTAAAAACGCTTACAAAAAATTACGTTATTTCATCAAGGATGAACAACCTCAGCTAAATTTGGCTTAACCCCCAGCAGGAGTGCTTATTCCTGCAAAGGGGTTCGTACTCCGTTATCAAGGAGAACTAAAATGGATACACCCCAAATTTATGTTGCATGCCTTGCGTCTTATAACAATGGCATACTACATGGAAAATGGATTGATGCAGATCAGGATGCGAGCAGCATTTATGACGAAATTCATGGAATGCTAGCTGATAGTCCAATTGAAGGAGCAGAAGAGTTCGCGATTCATGATTTTCAAGGATTTGGTGGTGCTCGGATTGATGAGTACGATAGCATCTATGATGTTGCCGAACTTGCTGGCCTCATTACCAAACACGGTGAATTAGGCGCTGAACTTTTTAGCTATTACTCTATTGAAGATGCTGAAAAGATGTTAGAGGAACATTATCATGGAGCTTATGACAGCGAGGTTGATTTCGCCCGTGCGCTTTTTGACGACTGCTACAGCAATGCAATACCGGAGGATTTACAGTTTTATTTTGATTATGATGCTTTTGCCCGTGATCTTTTTATAAACGATTATTTTTCGGTTGAAGCAGATGGTCAAACGCATGTTTTTTCTAACTACTAAAGCCCCTATTTTGGGGCTTTTTAATAAATTGAGTTAGTGATTTAATAAGACCCTCTGAATTTAAAAAAGGATATACATGAAATTTGGTTATACGATAATCTACATTACCGATGTAAAGGAATCTTTAACGTTTTTTGAAAAAGCCTTTGGTTTCAAAACACGTTTTTATCATGAATCTGGCTATGGTGAGTTAGAAACTGGTGAAACAATTTTGGCATTTGCATCTCATGATTTAGGAGCAAAAAATATTACAAAAGGCTATGTAGCAGCTGACTCATCACCTAAACCCTTAGGAATGGAAATCGCATTAGTTACTGAATCTGTAGTAGATGCACATAAAAAAGCCATTGAATTAGGGGCTGAATCGATAGAAGAACCCATACAAAAACCATGGGGACAAACTGTTTCTTATATTCGTTGTCCTAATGGCACATTAATCGAACTGTGCTCGCCGATTCATTAATAGCTTCATTTTAACAATTAGGCCTATGTATGCTAATTATTTTTGGTGGACTTCCAGGAACAGGGAAAACAACACTTTCAAAACAAATTGCTAAACAATTAAATGCAGTTTATCTACGAATTGACACAGTTGAGCAAGTACTGAAAAAATTCTCTAGCTCAGATCATTTAGTTGGGCCAGAGGGCTACATGGTCTGTTATGCGCTTGCACTAGATAACCTAAAATTAGGACTTCCTGTCGTTGCTGATTCGGTGAATCCCATTGCAATTACACGCAATGATTGGCGACAAATTGCGATGGATGCAAGCAAACCTTTCATTGAAATCGAGCTAGTTTGTTCCAATACCAAAGAGCATCAACGCCGAATTGAAACCAGAAAAGCCGATATACTAGGACATAAGCTACCTAAGTGGGTTGACGTATTAAATCGAGACTATGAACCATGGCAATCAAAATCAATGGTATTAGACACCACTGAACATTCTATTAACGAATCAGTGAAGATAATTATGGATTTTATTAGTCAAAAAATTAAATGAATTGCCTACAGCCAATAATTACTACGAATTTTTGACTGTGGGGATTTTGTGGGGATCAGTACAGTGCTGTTATGCACTGTACTGCAATTGTAGTGGGTGGCGACATTTAATTATATAATAAATTCAATAAGTTAGTTTTCAATTACAGGGCTTCGAACCAAGGTGTCGGGGGTTCGAGTCCCTCCGAGCGCGCCACTTAAAATCAAGCACTTAGCTCTAGTTTGTGACCCAAAAACCAAGCTACTGTGACCAAAACGTGTCTAAACACGTTCAGCCGCAGCTCTGAGATGTTCACTTGAAAAGATCTTACCACCAATTAATAAAGATATCTCTGATGAAGATGCTCAACTTTTATTTGATAGTAAAGACTTAAAAGAAGGTGGTCCGCACAATAGCTTATGCAAAGTTACAGTTCACCAATATGAGTAATTCTTAACGAGAAGAACTTAGAAGCGCTTTATTGAGATACTGCGAATTAGATACATTGGCCATGGTTATGATTATTGAAGCATGGCAGCATATGCTTCAAATTTAAAAACTCATTATGAAGTCTCATCGAAAGTCATGCACCCTACATAATAACTTTAAAAAAGTAATTAGTTTACATTTGTTAATATACTTCCACCTATAGTTTAATTGTACATAAAAATATAAACCAAATAATACTAATTAAGCCAGCAATCTCACGTGGCTCTAGAGGTAAATACGCTAGATCTATATCCACAGATAACCTCGGGAAATCTCGCACAAATAAATTAATAGCAGTACCTCCCTTTAAAGCAAAACAAGTTTCCTTTTCGACGAGAGGAATTAAACGAATGAGCAACAAAACCTGCTTATAATATGGTGACTGTTTATTCATATTTTAATCGCTACTTATAAATTGTTCTGGAACGGTGATTTGATATTGTTTTTCTAATTTTCCATCAGAGACTATTTGACGCTTACCTGCACCAAGATTAATTAAAGACTCATTTATCCGTCCGGTCCATGGATGCTTATAGAAATGACCAAAAAATAAAAAAAGTCGGTTCGTTTGAATAGATCCACTTCTTTTTAAAATATGTTCTACTTTTCTTGGACTTAAGTTTACTAATCCTTGAAAAAGTTCTGCTGCATGCTCAAATGACAAAGTAGAAGGTACAGCCTCCAGGACCTCGAATGCAGCTAACTCTTGATTGCTTGCTTTTAACTTAATTCCGTCTACTTCTACAGTAGTTAAGTCATTATTATCTTGAGTATTTAACTTGGATGTTTTAATGATTTCCCAATTTGGTATTAGTTTATCCGAAACAACTAATTCTGGAAAATTCTTAAACCACTTTGGCAAAATCGTTTTTGCTTGAATGTTTATCCAAATGGAATTTGCTGCAAACTGTAGGTAATGCGATTTGCCCTGCTGCGCCAAACTTGTTAAACCTGCAAGATGGATCATGTACCGACTCTGATTCTGAAGACAATAAACTGCATTTTGCCATCCAGGTTTACGCCCTGCACGATAATAAACACCTGCATTCTTATACTGCCTAGACCATTTTTCATAAATTAACCTGATTTTTTAGTGAACAGTTCGGCGCTTGTGAACCACTGTCATTTAGAGTTTCATTCATTTAAAACAAAGATTAAATTATTGGTCTAAAATTATACTAATAATTAATATGCGCTAAGCTAACCCGGGGAGGCTATTGTGCCAGAAAAAACGGGATGGGATATTCGGCCACCGGATATCATCAAGTTCTTGGAAAATATACGTCTTGGGACCTATGATGAAGATAGTCTGGAGGCCACTACTACGTTTACTATGCTCAGAAATGCAAAAAGAGGTGAGACAGAGATAGCTGAACTTGTAGCGGCTATTGGAGCAGACGAATGGGGCGTAGGGAAGCTTATTGCATTTCCTTTGGAGCGTTTGATTTTATTCGAAACAGTAGCTGCTTTGGCGACAGAAGTTCAAATGAAAGAAGATGATCTTAGTTCGCTTGTTCAGGACATGTATCGCCATCACATGACGCCTAAAAAGCCCGTTATAAAACAAATGGAAGATTTGATTCTAAAAGAAGCAAAATGGAAATCATTAAAAATTATAGGTGAAATAGATGGAGCTACGAAAGATGTAAGCCGAAAAAAAGAAATAATATCCAAAGGGGGAGCAGAGGCTGACGCTCTCAATACCTTCGAGATAATAAAAAACAGACTTATTTCAGGTGTATATAAGCCGGATGAAACGATATACGATTTAGCCGGTAAAAAAATTTACGATCCCTCTACAGCGGTCACTGCAGCTAATGTGGATGATATAGCTCTCGCTCTTACAGAAAAAATTGTCAATGACAAATTCTACATGCAAATCGCACGAGATACTGCAAAGAAATATGTTGATGATAAATTGAAAAGTGTTGTAGATAAAGGCTTGGTTAAATATCCTGGCAGTAATGAACCACTCAGGAGATTAAGTATCCATACAGGGGAGGAGCGTCGTACCTTCATGCTGGCGGGCGCACCAGCATGCGGTAAAGGCACAATTGTTGCAGCAATGGAAATGCAAGCAAAAGAGCAATTTGATTTAGATTGGGATGATACTGTTAAAATTAATACAGACAATTATAGAGAAATTGTCTCTACTGCTCCAGGATTGGGTGATGATATAACAGTTCACTCAGACTTGAATACCTTTGAAGCGAGTTTTATTTCTGACCTGGCGAATAAGAGAGTTCAGGAGCAGTTAAACAGAAATCAAGGGCATCATTTAGTAATCGATGGTGTATATCCATCAGCAAATAGATTGAGAATGGGTACTCAGAATGGGGGCTCATTACATATTGCATGTGTTTCTGTACCCGTAGATGTTTCTGTTGGAAGAGCATTTAAACGTGGACAAGAAATAGGGCGATTTGTTGGCTCAGAATATTTAATTAGTGCTCATAAGGCCGTTTCTAAAGACATATTGAAAAATATAGTTACAACATGTAAAGATACTAATGCCGAATTGTCTGTTTTTAACACCAATGTACCTCGGGGAGAGCAGCCAATTCAAGCAATGCAACTGAATTTAAGCACTAAAAAGGCTATAATTTACGATGCTGATGCTATGGCTGAAATTTATGGAAAAAAGAACATCGATCCTAAAGCACTGGATAGTGATCATTTATATCCTCCAGGGGTTCAAGAACTGGATTATTCGTATCTCTCTGAACTAGAGTCCTTGGGTATAACAGTGGAGTTTGAAGATCCGGAAATGCAGCTGAAGGTAGAAGAGATAATTCGCCCAGCTTCATCAATGTCAATGTAAGCCGTCATTAGGTAATGAATGAGGTTATTATGAAAAAAAAACACTCTCTCTTTAATTCAGGAAATACAATGTTCAAACCTGACGAATGGGAAAAATACAAAAGAGAAATTGGAGAAAAAGCAGAAAAATATAATATTAAACATGATATTAGTCTAAAAGATGAGCAGCTTATAAAAAACAGCCTCGAAAATGATAGTGAATCAGTTAGCACTAATACATTTATTCAAAAATGATAGCATCAAGTTGTGGCAGGGTATTTGGATAATATGAATTAGTTTTGACTTAATCTGACACAAGCACTTGAAAAGGTGAGAGTTTCCGGTTTTGATAGAAGTGCGAACTTTTAATCAAACAAGAGGAAAACTCTCATGATAGATAATAACGTTAAAATAATTAAACATAAAGTTGGATTGTTTAATTTAGCCGAAGAATTAGGCAATGTATCTAAAGCCTGTAAAGTAATGGGGTTGTCGCGAGTCTTGCACAAGGATATGGGGACAGCTTTAATCGGGTCACGCCAATATTATTGTACCATTTGTAGTTCTTTATTTAGCGGAGTGCGTAGTTCGTCATATAATTTAGAAAAATATAGCTTTCAAGAAAACCTGCTTGCCGCAAGGCGTCAACCAGGCTACTGCTAATTAAAATCATTTAGGGTCTTAAAATTCATCGGAGATATTGATTTAGGTAAAGAAGGATTGCCGGTAACAGGTAGTTTAAAAAATAAATTGCTTCCCTGGTCTTGCGTATAGGATGTTCTATTATATTTTGCCCGAGCTTCTTTAGAGGCTGCAAAGGAGTCGGTTTCCCATTCATAAGGGGAAAGGGGCTGGCCTGTTTTTCCAACCTGTTCCCTACGTTTGGAATTTTCGAATAAATTGAGTAAATCCTGGAATAAAGGCTCACTATCATTTTCTTTGCATTTATCCAGGACCAAATTAAGTTGCTTTGGAGAGATTAGCTCGCGACTTGTTATGGGATATTTTGAACGGTAGCTTTTCCCCTGGTTTATCATTTCTAATTCAAAGATCCAGAAATGAAGTATATAGCTGGTGCGTTCATCTATTTTAATTTTGTTAGTTTCAATGAAATTCAAAAACAATTGGGCTACGGAAGAGCGGCCAACGGGCCCCTTTAAGTTCCATAAACCAATATCAAATTCGGCGTGTTCCCTGATATTGGGTGGGTTTGAACGACAACTTTCAGTATAGCCAAATATCTGTGTCTCTTTATCAAGAATATTGTATAACTGCCTTACAAGATCTGTATCTCCTTTTATGTGAATTTCTTTTTCGTAATTATCAGTGAATTGTATTTCAAACATTTAATCCCTCCCTACGAGAAAATTGACAAAGAAGCTCTGTGTAAACTTGTTTTGCACCCCCAAATTGCTCTGTGGATGCCACAGCAAAGATTCTTATACAGACAATCCATTTACGTTCGGCTGTCGTAATGTAAGAATGCATTATATATTATTGAGCAACAATTGGTCAAATTGATTAATTTGTTAGGAGATTGCTTTTACGAAAGCACGGTTACCTTCGCTATTTCGCTCTGGTGAACAAAAACCTGTTAAACACTAGTTTACAGGCAATGCTCGAACCAATAAGGGAAAAGAATTTGTGAGTTCCACATATTTTAAAAATATTAGATATTCAATTTCCTCTTCGGGATTACAACATCATTGAATATTTATTGATCTAAAAAGGAGCGGCTGTGAGTTTAGGCACAGGATCCAAGCTTTGAGTGTGATCAAGATATTTGTAGTATGATTAAATTTTTTGCATGGGGTATATTTTTATGGTAGTGTAAGATTGATGCCAATTCAAATCTACAGGAGATTACTATGCGTTCACTCTCTGAAATAAATAAGCTCATTCACTTAAACCTTAGTTTGTCTACTCAATGTCGGGGGTATCTTTTTAAGCGCTAAACCCAAAAATTTAAATCTCTCCATCCATTCTAAAGCAACTGACGAATCCATCTTATCCACCACTCGTAAAATGGGAAAAAACTTCCTGGATTACCACAGACGTACATCCCTTTCTCAACCCTTGACAAATATTGATCACGTTATCACTTATCACAACGGCCTTTTGGAATTATGGAGTAAACGAAATGATCATAGTTTGCATATTCAGGACTCTGCTGAGACTGAAGCACTAAAACCAACCTATAATATCTTGAAATCACTGTCCCATAATTCAGTGATATTAGACTGTGTTCTTCGATCGATATGTACTCATCATATCAGGACAAGTCAAGATGAGCTTGACTTATTGAATTTAGTTGAATTACTGACTGAGCTCAGCTCCGGGGATCCCTACTACATTAAACCTCATCAGGCAGCAATTGAGCAATTAATACTCGTTGCCGATAAGGCTCGCTTATCTGCTTGCATGAGTGAGATAAGTTGCTTACAGACTCGATATGCAAGGCAAATCAGTTCTGTAAATGAAGGGTATCTAAAGCAGGCAGCGGAACTTCAATTGACTGGAATGCATCAAATTATTTCTCGCTGGAATTTGGCTTTTAATAAAACACAGGTACTCTTTGCAGTCGCTGAGGGGCCTAAAGAAGATCTGATAGAAGGGCAGTATTTTGATGCGCTATATAAAGAAAAAGGCGAGGATAAACCCTGCCTTGATTATGTAGTAATGCTGCCTAAACAATTAGGCACAATTACTGGTGCCTGTTTAATTGATAATTTAAGAGAGCGATTGCTTAATCAAAGCATTGCAAAAAATATGCTGGGTTGTCCCAAAAAAATGGCAAGAGATGTCTTGGGACCCTATGCACCAGCAATTCTGGAAAGACTACTACCCTCGTGCAGTCAATCCACTAAAATAATTAAGCCTGATCGACATTCATTCTTCCACCAGGCAGTGGAAAGGACTGGTAGCCTGCAAAATGTATCCTGTCCTAAAATGCGAGGATGATAATTTTCCTTTGCCAAAACCGCCAGGAAAACGCTGGTTTTCAAGGTGGTTTCTTTTTAACTTGAACATGCCTAATATTACCTGGAAAGATTCACCAGTAAATCGATGAATTGGTCATGATCGTTAATACAGGGGATTACTTTCAACTGCTGCCCAGTTAGTTGATGCCATTGCCTTTGCGCTTGTATTCCGATTTCCTCCAGGGTTTCCAGACAATCTGCAACAAACGAAGGACAAACAATAGCCAGATCAGTAATGCCATCACTGGCAAGTCTGGTTAGCATTTCATCGGTATAAGGTCTAATCCAGGGCGTTTTACCAAGACGGGATTGAAAGCTTTGCGTATACTGGGATTCGTTAAGCCCCAGTTTTTCTGTAATCAATCGGGTTGTTTCATAGCATTGAGCGCGATAACAGAAATGATTCTCTTTATTAACAGGCTTGCAGACGGGGTTACAGATTTCCGTGCAACCGCCCTTAATCAGCTGGCGCTCAGGCAGACCATGATAGCTAAATAGATAATAGCTTGCCGGGGTTTTCCGTATTTGATCCGCATAGGCTTCAATAAATTCATTGTACTGATAAAAATCCCTGATAACGGTTAACTCCGGTATAATCTGCCAGGACATGATGTGATTGAGGGCTGCTTCAATCGCACTGCCTGTTGCCGCAGAAGAGTATTCAGGAAATAATGGGATAATTGTTATTTCCCGCAAGTCTTTTAAAGGATCTAATGCTGTTTTAAGACTAGGGCTCCCATAACGCATACCTAAGGAAACAACATAGTCTTCGCCCAGTTTTTGCTGCAATTTCTGGGCGATCCTCTCACTAATGCGCAACAAGGGAGATCCATCCTCTCCCCATATGGATTGATAGGCGTGCGCTGATTTTTTGGGCCGAAAAGGGAGGATGAAGCACTCCACTAAAATGGTTCTTAAAACGGCAGGCAGGTCAATAACGCGTTTATCGTGAAGGAATTCTCGCAAATATCGCCTGACATCAGAGATGCTATCGGATGCGGGAGTGCCTAAATTTGTCAGTAATACCCCTTTCTTCATGGGCCATCCTATCTTAGCTTGTTGAAAATAAAAAACTAAATTATGTACGGAACTTTGATTAAAAATCCAGATGAATGCGAATCAAATGAGAGATTGTAGAATTATAACTCCCCAGGTTTTGGATAAGTTCGATTTTAATTCAATTCAAATCGTCTCAACGTCATCCTGAACGCAGTGAAGGATCTCCTGAATCTGGCTCAGTTCCAAGCAGTTTGAGATCCTTCGCTACGCTCAGGATGACGTACCTCGGTGTTACGTAGAATTAATTAAACTTAAGCAATTGATTTTTAAATACTAGAATATTTTATGTAAAACAACAAAGTCAACCATGGCTCTCTCAAAAAGATATTTATGGTCTAGTATTAACATAAAGATTAATTCCAATTCAGAAAGAGCTGTTAAGGAGCAATAGGGAATAAGGAGATACATTATGATGGCAGCTGATAGTCTCGTAAATCGCTTACATATTAATCCAAAGCATGAGTTAGCATCGAATACGCCGTTTATGCTCAGGATGTTGTTTAAAAAAGAAGATGATTTACCAGAAAAAACCGATATAGTTAATTAGTTTATTCAGTACATTCCACTTTATAAAGCGATGGAAACTCGATTGGAAGAGCTGACTAAACAGGGCACAGTGAATTATCTCGATATTTTTTGTAAGGAGCCCTGGCTTAATCGATCCTGTTTGGTTGAGCAAGACATTTCCGAAATGATTAACTATGTTTCTGATGAAGAGCAGCACAATTTATTGCCTGTAGATTACATATTTCCAGCAACCAAGGCTATGGCCAGCGCTGTAGAGCAGGTCGACCCAATGCATTTACTCACTTATCTGGCAGTTAGGAGTTTAGCCGATTGTTATGGTGGGTAGGCACTGGGCCGTTTAAACCAGAAAGCATTTGGCGAGGAGTATCCTCTTAGCGCCAGGTTTTATAAAAGCGCATCAAGACAGGCTAGAAATCTGGGGGAAGAAGTGAATAACCTCAGTCTATCTAAAGAAGAAGAGCAAAAGCTATTGCAAATTAGCGATGATTTTTTTCAAATGCACATCGATTTATTCGAGGAAATGGAAGCCAAAAGACATCATTGATGAGTGAAATAGTCAGACAGGAGAGTACGCTCCTAATTTTTGAAAAGCCTGGGAATGATACTCCTGGCATTCGCATTTTGTTTGGAGCTATATAAATTCCCAGTCCTCATTCCTTCTTAAACAAAAACCTTTTTATTATTAATAGGTAAAAAAGATATCCGTAACTCTCCAGGTACGTCATCCTGAGCGTAGCGAAGGATCTCAAACTGCTTAGAACTGAGCTAAATTCAGGAGATCCTTCACTGCGTTCAGGATGACGTACCTGGGAGTTACGTATTCAAATTTTGGTTACTAAGAAAAAAACAATAAGAATTGCTACAAGACAATCAAAGCTTGCATTGGCTCAAGCTGATATCATCAAACAGCGGCTGTTAGGCCGATTTATTACCCTGATGCAGGTATACGAGTCACTCGCTGAACGCACAAAGGCACTGGTAAATGGCTTGATTGAGCGGGCTCAAGCCAGGAACATTCCTCTGATTGCTGACTATGAGGGAGGAATGTTTGGATTCTTCTTTACCGAAGAACCTGAAGTCCGTAATTTCAAGCAGGTACAGAAAAGCAATGAATCACGATTTAAAACATTTTATCATGGTATGTTGGAATCAGGCGTTTATCTTGCACCTTCTATGTATGAAGCAGGATTTGTATCCTGTTGTCACGGGGAAGAAGAGATTGCCAAAACCCTGAATGCGGCAGATGAAGTGTTTAGGACTTTATAAATTTTGAATCATGGGTATTTTATCAAGAAGAGGGATTAAAGATGTTATTTTTGTGGCTCAAAGCTTTTCATATCATTGCCATGGTCGCCTGGTTTGCTGGATTATTCTACTTGCCCAGGTTGTTTATCTATCACAATGAGGCCCGCGATAAAGTGAGTATCGAGCGCTTCAAGGTGATGGAATACCGGCTGTTTTATGCAATCACTTATCCTGCTGCAATTGTGACCACTATTCTGGGCATTGGTTTAATTTCAATGAACTGGCAATACTATTCAAGCGCCGTCTGGATGTGGCTCAAACTGTTTTTGGTTATCCTTCTATGGGGATATCATATTCATTGCGGAATTTATTTAAAACGGTTCCGTGACGATAAAAATAAACAATCTACCCGTTTTTTCAGAATTTTTAATGAAATACCGACTCTATTTTTAATTTTGATCGTTATTCTGGTTGTCACCCGGCCGTTCTAGAAAATCAATTCTATACTTAAGTAAAGCAAGTGGATGAAATAATGCCATCTTTATCTACGAGGTATTTATGAGCAACGGATTTTCGAGAAACCAGAAAATGGATAATACTGACTATTACAAGAGCCGCAAAAAAACGGCTCTGACCAGGTCTCATGGAAAAAGAGGTAAGCACACCCCGGAAAATAAAGAATCCTGGATTATTGAATTTATGGCAAACACCATTTTTAATGGCTAAGTTCTGATTTTGGTCTGCGGGTTTGCTAATATAATTTCCTTTTACCGCAGATACTTATGGATCATAGAATAAAAAAAATTGCTCTTTTTTCCCTCCCGGTCAGTGCCAATAATCTTGTTAATATTCTGGGAAACATTATCGGGGTTATTTTAGTAGCCAAATTGGGAATAAAAGAAATAGCGGCAGTCAATATTTCAACATCGCTGTATATTATTCTACTAACTATCACCAGTACCTGTACTTATGCAACCTCTATCCTTACCGGCATGGAAGTAGCAAAAGCCGAGAGTGGCCAGGATTCGTCTCATGCCAGAGTCTTTCAGTCATCGATTGTCGCTATTATTCTATTTAGCCTGCCGATTGCGGTCATTATGTGGTTTGGCAGCAACCTGTTGGAACTGGCTGGCCAGCCAGGGAAACTGACTCAACTGACTGTACCGTATTTTCATTATGCCGCACTTGCCATTTTCTCCATTAATCTCGGAATGGTGAACTCACAGTTTTGTATTGGCCTCAAAAAACCAAAAGTAAGTTTTTATTTCTCTTTGCTTCGACTGCTGCTGGTTTGTATTTTATCCTATGGATTAATTTTAGGGCATATGGGGCTTCCCAAACTGGGAATCGCTGGCATTCCAGCTTCGGCTTTTTATGCGCAAAGCATCGTTTGTTTATTAATGTATGCTTATTTCATGGTGAGCCCCGATTTTAAGCGGTTAAAGTTATTTAAACACTTTAACCAGTTAACTCTGGGTTCTCTCATCTGTTTTTACAAACTGGGTGCTCCCATTGGCGTTCAATTTGGTGGAGAACTAGCGGCAATATTCGTCAATACGATGATGATAGGCTATTTGGGCACCGATGCTCTGGCTGCTTCTCAGGTATCAATCCAGTTCGGACTCTTACTGATTATGATTTTCCTGGGACTCTCACAAACTCTCTCAGTATTCACCAGTATTAATTATCAGGAAAATCAGGTTCACACTATCAAACAGGATTGTCTCGCTGCTGTTAAATTGCATTCCATGCTTTTTGTTGGGTTGGGCGTGTTATTTGCCATTGCTTATAAGCCTCTTATTTCATTATATTTCGATGTTAATTTAGTGAAAAATTGTTATTTGCTAAATTTAATACTCACCATTACCGCTATACGCTGGTTTATTCTCTACTTTGATGGTTTACGCAGCCTTTTTTCCGGGGTATTAAGGGGCTTGGGGCAATCGGCTTATCCGATGAAAATTGGTCTCTTTTGTTTATGGTTTATTTCAAACCTCTGTTCCTATTTGACTGGCTTTGTCTTGAAGGGTGGAATTATTGGACTCTGTATTGGATTTAGTAGTGGCTTTATTGTAGCGTCTCTGCTGTTGTGGCTTCGCCTGAATTCTCTTCTTAAAACGGAACGCGAAAATATAAATGCTGAATATGCAAAACAATCCTGATTCATTTGAGGGAACATTATTGCCCTTACTGTATCGTGTTCCTGATTATCCTGTCGTGCTTGTCAATGAGTGAATGCACTTCCTGAAGCATAGTCGAATCATGGTTTTTGCAAGACTCTTTTAACAGTAATGTGCCCATGTGGAGTAATACACCAGAGAGATCTTTTATAACTATTGATAACTTTTTATCATCGCTGTCTTTTGGTAAACAGGTTTGAACATGTTCAATATATTCTTTTAAATGGGCTCTTTCCATTTGAATTACTTTTTGCATGAATTTTGTATCTAATTCTTTACAGAGTTGAAAGATCGATGTTTCAATGAACAAATCAAGCTCTACTTCTATTGCTTTACTCAAAAGGTTACATTTTTGTTCTGAAAGGGCAGCCAGGTCATCAATATCATAATAAGTAATATTTTCATATTTTCTAACCGTTGAACACACTGCGGGAGGCAAGGATGAGTCAGAAATGAAAATATTCTTATCTTTGTCAAACATATCTAAATGGGAAGAATTAATAATGGTCTCGCTCACATTAGTCGCTGTAAAACAGGCATCAACATGGGGAAAATTTTCGACAATTTCATCGATAATACCAATATGATGAGCTGCGCCCCGTAAAAAGCCGCAAACCCTGCCGGGGTTTCTGGAGACGATATAGAGTTTTTTGGGCTCGTGCTTTAGAATTTTCTTCACGATTTCTGTACTCAATTTGCCAGAACCGAAGGTGACAAAGATTTTTTGTCTTGGATCCGGAAAATGTTTTTCAAACGCTTTTTCAAAGCAATTTGCCAGGGAGTTAACAGGTAGTGCCAAACTGTTGTGGATTTTCTTCGAGGCCTTATACACATTCTGGTAGATAAAATTCAGCGTTTTACCCGCTAGTTGGTGGTTGGTGGCAATTCCCAGAGATAGAAGAGATTGTCCGCTTAGGCAAAAAAAATACAGTCTGTTTGTTTTTGTTATCATCATGTTAATGATAATCGTTCTTATTTCAAGTTTCTTTGCCAAGAGGAATTATTAGCTTTATGGATATCGCTAAAATAACAAACTATACTCAAAACCATGCCTGTTCCTGTTACCCCAAAGGCAATAACATCAACTCCATACGGCTATTTATGAAACAATCATTACAGGGCTTACGCATTTTAAATACTCGACCACGCAAGCAGGCACAAACCTTAAGCAAAGAAATTGAAGCAGCAGGAGGTATTGCTGTTGAATGCCCCACCCTGGAAATCGAGGCTTGTGATACTGCCTGGCTCAGTTCCTTACCTGGTTTGGAACAAGTACAGCATGCTATTTTTGTCAGCCCAAATGCCGCCCAGATCAGTATGCAGCATTTGAGGGAAAAACAACTGCGCTGGCCGTCTGATATTAATGTAATAGCCGTTGGCCACGGCACAGCCAGAACGTTAGAGGAATTCAATATACAGGTAAATGCGATTCCCACTGTACCGGACAGTGAGCATTTACTGGCGCTTAAGTCATTACAAACCTTAAAAGATCAAACCATATTATTATTTAAGGGCGAAGAAGGCAGGACGTTGATTGAAGAAAGCCTATTGCAAAAGGGAGCGAATTTATTCAGTGTGCCTGTGTATCGACGAGTAATGCCACAAATGGATGAGCAATTTATGAAGGCTTTATGGCGTGATGATTTAGTCGACATAATATTGCTGACAAGCGAGCAGTCCATGCATAACCTATTCAAAATGCTAGGCATGGATGCACACCCCTGGCTACAACAAAAGCCTTTCCTGGTGATTAGCCAGCGGATCGCAGAAAAAGCAGCTTCCTTGGGCATTAAAAAAATTATCCTCAGCCATCCTGAAAGAATGCTGGAGACTTTGTACACTTATGCGGAATGAGCCCTGGATATCAATTGATGAGTACTGCGGACAATCCGCAGCACTTATGCAATGGACAAGCCTCAGTATGTGAGCTATAAAAAATCATGGACTTTTTGGAGTCATACATGCGTATTGACGAGCTACTGCTTGCATCCAGACAGGCATCAATCCCGATTCACTTCCCTTATGAAACGGTTGAAAAAACATTCAGAGAGCATGGGGTAGTACTGACGAAAGCTGATTATGAAAGTTTCACCAGTTTATTGGCAATTACTTATCAGGCAGTCTTGACGGAAACTCCTTACTATACCGCGAAGGAGCGTAGCGAATCCGCTTATGAAAATGCCATTAAATTGACAATTGCTTTTGAAACCGAAAAAAAGCGATTCAATATTTGAAAAATTTTGAAAAACAAAAGTCGGGAGTGGGTAATGACCATCTGGTACACGATGCTTGTTTATTTGTACTGCCTGCAGGGCATTGGGATGTTGCGGTCTGGCGAGGCATAATTACGAACTTTTCTCCAGTATCCCCCAAGAGTGTCGTTTTAAACGCTCTTTCTCTAGCCTCTGAAATTACTCAATATGTTAATGATAATTCCCAAAAGAATGCATCAACAGGTGACGAGTTATCTTTTCTCTGTCTAAAGTAAGTCCATTAGGCCGTTTATTTAGCGTCAGGCCCTGCAGTATTTGAATTGTTTATTTCATCTACCCACTGAAACTGATTATCCCTTTCCTGAAGAATGTTAATGGGTTCCGGTGCTTCTCTTCTATTCCTTTTTGTCTCAGAAAAAAAGCCGGCATTATATTTCTGAGTTTCAAATTGCCCTCGTTGGTATAAGGCATGATAGAGTTTGATTAATCGCCAGCTAAACACTAATACTTGCCCCGGGTTGCTGTCAGCTTTCGCCTTATGAAAGAATAATTGCTCTCTGAGCGCTTCCGATACCTCTCTTTCTTCAAACACATAGTGTTTTAATTTCCCATACATTTTCTTCTTTTCCTGGTTATCGAGAGCTCTATTTGTTTCTACGATATCATTTGATAATGCAATATCTTCAAGACTCCTTAGAACTACGAAATTTAAAGGATGGGGGGTGTGCATTTTTGACTGCAAATCCTCACAACAGAGTAGATGCGGTATGCCGTTAGGAAAAATACGTCTTTTACTGACATTGTATTTTTCATGTGTAAGTCGATCATCGCTATGCAGGTTAAGAAAACGAAGACCCGAAGCATCATCCAGTTTTAAATTTTTTGGCAAGTTGCTCGTGGTTAAATCCAAATTGATCATCGCGTCAATGCCCTGTTTCCAAACCAGAATACAATCGTAATCGCTATGGGGTCCAAAAGCTTTGGCTGCCTTTTCATTTGCATAGGAAAGACCGGTCACACTACTGCCTTTGAAACATAGATATTCGGGTGGCTCATAGTCCGTTACTTTATCTACGAAATGACCTTTATCAAAATTAGTTACCAGGTAATTACAAAGTATGGCAAACTGATGATTGCTCATGCCTAATGGCAATTCATTCGAGCTAAGGGGTTTGCTTTCTGTGTTCCCCAAGACCCCTTCAGTGGAGGAAACGAGGGTTCTTTTAGACCCAATTTGAGTGTTAGAGGATTTCCTCAATCTTCCGATACTTAAATTCGGGGCTTTTTTGTCAGTCTCAGTATGCCTTGGCGACTGGACATCCAGACCGCCTGTTTTGTTTCTGTTTAAATTGGTTTTTATTCCTTCCTCGACTTCCCGCATAAATTTTTCTGTCTGGGCTTCAATAATCTCCTCTATTGTTAAATCAGTATGAAGTGATTCTCTTTCAATTGCTTTTTTCAATAGTTCAAGCTTCCCACACCAACGCTCGATACATTTATTGCGCCTTTGCTCATCTTCAAAATAATGATTGGCCAGAATTGTTATCTTTTTCTTAACGGAATACGCCAGGAAGTAAGGATTGAGTTCATGTTTACTTTGCATTACACACCTATGGGCTATTAGTTTGTTGTGTAAATTATATGCTTAATGGGTAAATATTATTAATAGCTAGTTTGGAAAATAATTATTTCCTTTTCAAACAAATTCCAAACGTAGACTCTTATAAGATGCTTCAATTCCATTGCTCTGACGTAACAAAGTCTTCATAATAAAAAAACAATGATGAATTCCATTAAATCAGAGTCCTGCTTTGTTCTCTGTTCTAAGATTAATTTATGAAAATGATAAAATCCTGGCTAAATACGAAATTAAAAAAACTGACGGATGATTCGGCTCTCAGTGAGCAGCCGGTATCCTATAGCCTCAAAAAAGCGCAGCCAAATGCTGATTTTTATAAAAACTATTTTTCACTCATCGCAAATGGCGCACGTCTCAAATTGGTTGAAGCCATGTTCAACCTGAATCTCTTTGATTTATTTGAAGGCAGGGAATACGTTTTAGAAACTGAGATTATTGAAAAACTGGGATTAATGCCGATTCGTGCCAAAAAATGGCTGCATCTTTTAAGCAGTGAGCATTTTTTAATAAAAGCGAAATCCAGAGACTATCGAGTGGCCTACAGACTGCCTGAAGAATTTATTCAAATAATCAATAGCGATAAATGGTGGGGGATGAAGTTCTTTTTTAACACCTGGCAGGTCGCCGCTGAGGAAAATTTGAGTGATGTATTGCGCTATGGGAAGGTCAAAATCAGTGTCTCCTGGCCGCCAAAAACCGATGGCGAAGTTCAGTGGCTGGAAGACTGGATGAGAAATACCATACGCCGGCCAGCCGAACGTTTTCTGGAGTCTATCGATTTTACAAAAGTGAAAAGCGTGCTTGATATTGGCGGCGGCGATGGATCATTGGCCTGTCAACTGGTGAATGCTCACCCTCATTTAAAAATAGCAGTATATAATTTACCCAAGTCAGCGGTGCTGGCTCGAGAAAATATTGAGGCCCAGGGATTAAGTAAGAAGATAAGCGTAGTGGAAGGTGATTTTATTGCGGATGATGCATTTCCAACCGGTTTTGACCTGCTTCTTTTTTCCCGGGTTTTATATGACTGGGATGAAGGGGTAAACAGGAAACTATTACGAATGGCTTACCAGGCATTGCCTAAAAATGGTTTAGTGGCAATTTGTGAAACATTTAAAGAAAATAATAACGATCTTTGCCTGTCTGCAGAATACCGCTATATGTTCCATGATGATTTCTCTCCTCATGTCATGAAAGCTGCGGCAGACTATTACAGGATGCTCGAGAAAATTGGGTTTACTGTCGTTTTGCCCACAACAAAAAAAACAGATGTTCTGTATTATTCGATCATTGTTGCGCGTAAATGATGCCTAAGTGCTTATAAAATGCCTACTACAAAAGAATTAAGAGTCAAACAGACAGAAGACATGCTAGGCCAGTTTGCGCGCTCTTATGAGGCCTTAAGCTGGTCTAAACAAAGAATAGGCGAGTATCGCAATTATCAGCTAAGAAAACTTCTGCAATATGCCAAAACGCATTCGCCCTGGTATCAAAAACAACTAGCCTCTATTAATCTTGAGCTGTTCACAGAAGAACAGCTTCCAGAAATTCCTGTGATGGATAAAAAAACCTTGATGGAAAACTGGGATGAAATAGTGACTGATACGCGATTGTCACTAGAGATGGTTGAAGAGCATATTCATAAGATGAAAAACGATGGCGAGACCTTATATTTACTGGATGAGTATCATGTTCTGGCAACCAGCGGCTCCAGTGGTAAAAGAGCAATTTATGTTTATAACTGGAACGAATGGAATACTTACTATTTGCACAGCGTACGTTATGCTCCGCGCCAGCCAATTCCGCATCGGGCAAACCAGGGCGCTACAAAATTAAAAGTGGCAATGATCCTGATACCAAACACCGTTTACGCCATGTACTCTCTGATAAAGACTTTTCAGCATGATCATATTGAACAGTTTCTCATTTCAATTACCCAGCCAACCGATCAAATCATTGGCGAACTAAACAAAATCCAACCGGATTATTTGCTGGGAACACCTACCACTATTGCAAGAGTATGCCATGAACCTTATGTGAGCCGCTTAAAGATTGATCCCGTTCTAGTCTCGCTTTCCGGTGAACCTTTATTCATGCCCATCCGTAAGTTAATTGAAAAGACATGGCCTAATGCCAGAATCAATAATGCTTACGGCTGCTCCGAAGGTCTGGCAGGGATTAACTGCGGGGTTAATAGCCGTGAAATGCATCTGAATGATGATGGCTGTATTCTCGAGCCTGTTGATGAACAAGATAAGCCTGTTCCCCTGGGGATGGTTCCCAAGAAGATGTATTTAACTAATTTGTATTTTTATACCTTGCCGCTCATACGCTATGAATTTTTTGATCAGTTATTATTTTTAGATAAAACCTGTGTTTGCGGGGTCAATCATCAGTTAATTGCAGAGCCAGAGGGACGTCCTGAATATGATTTTACCTATTCTGGAAATGTGTTTGTACATCACTTAGCCTTTGTGACGCCGCTGTTACTTGAAAAAAATATTCAGGAATATCAGGTGGTGCAAACTGAAAAAGGCGCACATATCAGAGTGATGACTACAGGTCTGATTAATGAGCAGGGGATATCTCAATCTATAGGCAATTCTTTAAAACAGGCGGGCCTGGAAAACCCTGAAGTTACATTTTCGGAAGTTACTGAATTTGAATATTTGTCCTCAGGAAAACTGCGTCGATTTTTAAAGTTGAGGTAAGAAGAGATTTTATTCCCTATAGAATTGGGCGTTGTTGCATAAATGAAGATGGTGTATAAAACCGTCTTTGCGAGCGTCAGCGAAGCAACCCATCCCCTGATTTTATTCAGGATTCGATCTGGATTGCTTTACTTCGTTCGCAAAGACAGACGGTTTCTATTTATGCAACAATACTTAATTGACGCCTATGCGCAAGCCGGCGGCTTCTTACCAATGCCTTTGAATTATAACTTTCGTTTTCTCGTTAACATATTCTCGATCTGACGTAAAAGATCGCCGCTATCCTTGAAATGAATATCTGATCCAACATAAAACAAGGGTTGTTTTTTTAATCCAGACAGGTTTTGCGGGTCGTCAACCAGGATGGGAGTTGCTCCCTTGCCTTCCAGTAAGAGAACCGGATGGGTATAGAATTTAATCTTATTGTTGGTGGTCAGTTGACATACAGCACTGCCGTGCCATGGCTGAACCGGATCGCCCTGTCCTGCGGTGGTTAACAAGGCTAACTGACCCCGCTTGGCATGAATAGTCCAGCGGATAGTACCAGGAAAACAGGTCAGGACGGGATCAGCAGCTAAATCCCTGTCGCTTCTGATTTCAGCAATATAATAAATAGCTGCCAGCCAGGCTTCCCCCAGCATTTTTTGCCGTAAATATTCCAACGTTTTCGACCTGGAATCTGCTGCTTTTGTAAGAGTATAAGGTTCAAAAATCCGGCGAATAATTTCTGTATAAAGCGAATCATACTCCATACCGTTTATCAACGCATGATGCTGTAAGCACTGATAAGAAATGGTATATACCAGCGATTTGAAAAGAGGTACAAATCGTCCTTCTGAGTAATCCGTTTCGGGATCAGGATCTCGGGCTATAGCCTCATTTAACGTCTGGGTCATCGCAGAGGGGTTCAGAATGGGGATCATTAATTCTGTGTATAATTGAACGACCTGATTTCTAATCGTATTTTTCTGTAAATACTGGGCTTTAGGCAAGGAGTATTCAATACTTTGCTGATAGTCAGCAATCTCAACATACTCTCCAATTTTTAATTGATTAATCCACCAGTTTAATTGCTGCTGATAGTTATGAATATATTCAAGCGGCTCATTTAGAAAGCGGTTAAATCGGCTGCCGTCTGAAATGACAGTAAATTTAGCTGGAATTTTGGGCGCTGAAGGCTGTTCAGCATAAATATGAGCAATGGTTTGGGCAATCTCGGCTAAGCCAAGCAGAAAATTGACCTCCGATAAATCAGGAAGTATACCTCGGCTTTTTAGCGGTGAAGTGGACTTGTAAGGAAGGGCGGGAATGACCATGCGTATAATCTGGTTTTTCCTAATTAGCTCTTTAATGTCACTGACTAAAGCCAGGCGTGAATAATTGGTTTTTCGTCCTTTAAGGAATTGGCGATCGAACATTACTTCGGCTATGAACTCTGCTGTTCCAATATCACCGGGTTCATTCAGACTATACTCTTTGAAGTTGAGAATAGCTCTTTTTTTTGCAGCAGAAACTCTTTCAGAAACAAACTGTCGGGACGCTTTTAGCAGAATGGGAATTAAACCCTTAAAAACCCAGTCGGGGGAAACATAAATGGCTCGTTCAACAAATATTTCTGAATTGTATAATGTTAATTCGCTATTACGATTAATTTTATCCATAAAATGGGCACTGATTACAGCCTCATTTTTTTTATCCAGGCCCGCCTGATAGGCATTTGAGCTATTTTTTTTCATCCTGACCGACCCAGAAATGGTGTATAATTTTTGATTTCCTCAATTGTTCTGCATCCAGTCAATTTCATTGCCAGTGCAAACTCATCCTCCAATAGTTTTAACATTGTCTCAAGCTCATTTTTACCGCCAACTGCCAATGCCCAAAAGACCGGTCTGCCAATCAGTACCGCATCTGCACCAAGAGCCAGCGCTTTAAAAAGATCAGTGCCGCGTTCCATCGCACCATCAATAAGAATCATAGCTCGACCTGCCACAGTGCTTACTATATCCGGCAAAGCGATTATCGGGGATTCGGCGGTATCCAGTTGTCGGCCGCCATGATTGGAAACAATAATTCCGGCAATGTTGCGTCGGCAGGCTTCTTCAGCGTCTAAAGGATTGAGAATACCTTTGAGAATAACGGGCAGTCTGGTTTGCGATTGCACCCATTCTACATCTCCCCAGGTTAGTGAGGGATCCAGGTGGTTGGCAATAAAATGATGAATTGTCTGCTTACCGACCTCTGTTTTGAAGTTACCCGTGGTCAGTGTATCTGAAAGAGAAAATTGATTAAGAAGATCACGCTCTCTTTTCCCGCCAACTGGTACCCCAACTGTTAGAACAATGGCTTTATAACCGGCTTTCTCTATCCGTTTAATTAATGACTGCGTTAAGGCTCTGTCTTTGAAAATATACAACTGCGACCACAGGTGATCGCTACCAGCAGAGCCTGCAATGTCCTCAAGAGAACGATTAGACATACAGCTAACTATCAGATTAATACCCGAAGCCTTAGCCGCAAGGCTGGTACTAAGCTCGCCTTTTGCCTCAACCAGCTGATGAAAAGCCATAGGAGCGATCAATAAAGGGAAGGCCAGCTTTGAACCCAGTACCGTCGTTGAAGTATCTATATTGGATACATCGCGCAGACAATAAGGGCGTATGCTGATTTCATCCAGGGATTTTCTATTATTCGATTTGCTGATTTCATCGCAGGCGCCGCCATCAATGTAGTCAAAGATATCCGCTTTAAGCCGGCTTTGAGCCAGGGGTCTGTAATCTGCTATTTTCACTGGATTCATTTGCCTGCCTGTTAAATCAAATCGCCTATCTTCGCTTTATTCGCCAGGATAATCAAATGATAGAAATCCTGAGGGGGAATACTTATTCTGGTTTTACGAGTAATTGATTATGCAACCAGAAATGTAGTTTTTGCACGATGTAAGCTGCGGCATTTTCTTCTGTCATTTTATAAGAAATTTGCTCGCAGATATCCATAAATGTCGCCCCTGCCCGGATTGCATTAATTAAAAGTAATTCAAGATGATCAAGTTTTTGATGGCATACTTCAAGCTGTCGCCGCCAAATAAGCACAAATTGTAGGTTTTTAAGTTTTTTGGGCTTAAGGATTGAACGACCCTGTCCTGCGGTTTCAGCCAGTATCAGGCTATTCCAGTGCATGCCAATAACTTCACAGGAAGGGTGAAGATAAAATTTCAGATTCAGCCATTCTTCCGGAGATAATTTCTGTAAATCAGCCTCGTAAAGGAGGGTTGCATCATGGCTGGTTATCGCAGTAGATCGCGCCCATTCAAAAGCAGCAATTTCACTCAAATAAGGTTTTCTGTTAAAAGGCACTGTTTCCAATAGAAATTGGCGAAGCTGTTGACCGAATAAATCGAGCGAATAGTGAGAGGAAGGATACGCATTAATGTATTTTCGGCTCATATTATGAAAATTCGACTCTCCCATTACTGTAACCAGTGCAGGATAATCATCCATCAGTGCTTCTTCGAGACGATTGTAAAATCCATTCGCATAAATTGAAATGCGATCTTCAATTGAACCGCGCGGGGGCTGACAAAGATGAGGCTTAACAACAGGTTCCAAGGTCAGCATGGAGTTTTGCAGTAATTCTGAGAGCTCCTCAAATTTCATGCTCTAGGCTCGCTTTTATCGGGAATAAAGAATTTTGTTTAATCGCCCTGGCGTAGTCTAATTCTTGCATCAATTCCTCGAGAGGTGGAATATTATCATCGCGCTCGATCATTGTAGGAATATCCTCAAAGCGTTTAACTGCCGCTCTATAAAGTTCCCATACTTCTGGGATAACGGGGTGATCATGAGTATCAATAATATAATCTTTACAATTCAAATGACCTGCCAGATGAAATTGTTGCACCCGGTTTACAGGAATAGAGTCGATATAGGTCAGCGGGTCAAAGCCATGATTAAAAGCGCTGACAAAAATATTATTGATATCCAGCAAAATCAGGCAATCCGCACGATTTGCAATTTCAGTCAGAAACTCCCACTCAGGCATTTCTGATGACTGGTAACTAATATAACTGGAAACATTTTCCAGTAATATTTGTCTCTGATAAAAATCCTGCACGCATTTAACGCGCTCAACCACATGAGATATCATTTGTTCGGTATAGGGTAAGGGTAACAAATCATGCATATTACGCTGATGCACTCCTGTCCAGCAGAGATGATCAGAAATCCAGCTCGCCTCAATGCGATCAGCTAACTGTTTAACCTTCTTTAAATAGTTGTCATTGAGAGGATCCAAATTCCCAATGGATAAAGAAACGCCATGCATACACATGGGATACTGTTCACGGATTTTGTCCAGGAAATAGAGCGGTCGTCCTCCGTTTACCAGATAGTTTTCAGTCAGGATTTCAAACCAATCAATGTTTGGAAGCCGTTCCAGGATATTTTGATAGTGATCAGGACGCAAACCTAAGCCCATACCGGAGGTATGGGCTGAGTTATGTTTTTCCATTAATTATTCATTCCCTTTATGCAATTACTGCATTAGTAGCTCTTGCAGTTATTTTTATATTTACAAGAGTTTTTATATTTGCAGGAATTGTAACTTTTGCAATTGTTATAGCTTTTGCAATTGTTATGACTCTTGCATTTGTTATAGCTCTTACAATTGTTGTAGCTTTTGCAGTTATTATAGCTCTTGCACTTGTTATAGCTCTTGCACTTGTTATAGCTTTTGCAGTTGTTATAACTCTTGCACTTGTTATAGCTTTTGCAGTTGTTATAACTCTTGCACTTGTTATAGCTTTTACAGTTGTTATAGCTCTTACAATTGTTATGGCTTTTGCAGTTATTATAGCTCTTGCACTTGTCATAACTTTTGCATTTGTTTTGACTCTTGCAGCTATTCGAGCTCTTGCAGGAGTTTTTGCCTCCACCACCGTATCCTGAATCACCAGATCCACCATAACCGCCACTGGAACCGCTATTTTTTGAATCTCCCCCGTAACCTCCCTGACTGTTATTTGTTCCCCCGTATCCTGAGTTGCTTGGGCTAGCATATAGGCCAGATGCAAAAAGGGCTGCTGCTGCAGTGGCAATGATGAGACCTTTTTTATCCATGTCAATCTCCATTTGAGCAAATATTGCTCATTTAAGAATAGATGAGCGCCCCAGTATCTTCAAGTGCATAGTTTTGAAAGCTAATGTTCAGGCTTAAATTTTTGCCATGGGAGATGTGCTTGCTTATTAGCATATCAGCGGTGAACCTGAGGAAGACAATGAAGTTCACTATCTTGCCTAGCTTAGGACCTGCGATATCAGGTATTCAGAGCAAATGCAGAGGTAACAAATTCTGTTTTCTCTGGTTGTTCTTTTCGCGATACTTTGACTTCATGCATAAAAAATCTGACTTTTGAAAACCAACCTTTATCCCAGCCAGCATTATTCTTTGCCGTAGTTTCCAGTGCTTCCCAGTTTTTTTCACTTGGTTCACTGGCATATTTTTGCATGGCCTTCATCACAGCCACTTTGGGCTTATGTATAAGATCTGTCTTGTCACCGCGATCAAATTTTTGCAAATAGCTGTTAATAGCAGTATTTACTTTATTTTTTATAATGCCCGCGCCATTTTTCAAGTCACTAATTTTGTTATTGTTCTGGGCAAGTCTGCCTATCAGATTTTCCAGTTCTTTGCTTTTCTTGTCTGCAGGCTGGGTTGCAAAATAGATATTGTTCGCATCATACACTTGTTTCCAATCCGCTGCTGTCGGGTTTGGCTTGTCACAGTAAGTCTTTAACTCAGCATATAAGTGTTTGAGCGGGGTATCATGACTTTGCTCCTGAATCACTTTCTTATTAGTGCTTAAGATATTGCTAAATTTCATATGAGTTGATGTTTCAGTCAACTTGCCTGCTTCTATATCTTTCTCTTGCTGAATTATAATGAGAGCTATAATGTCTTCGCGTTCTGCTTTCGCATAAAGCATCTCAGTAGAATAATGTTTTAAAGCGATGCGCAATTCGTTTATAAACTCCTCCGCCCCATAAATACTCCGCCAGATTTTCTCGAAAAAGCTGTCTTTTTGAAGCATTCTGGCTAAATACTCTTCGTCTCCCTCAATTTTTTGTGCAAGGGATTCTGTTTTAGAAGCAGGTTGAGACAGATTCATTGCCGCATTTTTAGCGTTTAGGAATCCGCTGAGCTCATTTTTAATTCTCTTTCTCCAGCTGGAGTTTACACCTTTCACTTTGGCATCCAATAAAGCCAGAATTGCTGCTTGCTTCTGTGAGGAATCATCCTCAATTTGCCTGATTAAATGAGCATAATATTCCACCTCTGTTTTATGATGCTGAATTGCGTGCAGACGTCTTTTTGATCTCAGGAAATCCAGGGCAATTACTGCATCCAGGCTGGCTACTGCCTGCACGCCCCTATGAGTATAGCAATTTTGGGGAGCATCCAGATCCTCAATATTATCCAGGAGTTTGATAAGGCAGAAGTCGGCAGATTGTTCATTGAATTCGGTAAAATTATGATACGGGGCAGCCAGAGCACGCATTTGGCTTTCCTGCTGATTCGTCCGTCCACGAATACGTTTTAATTTATTCCATTCTAAGTAATCAGCGGTCTTCTGATTGCCGTACATGATCGCGGATACCATCCCATCCTCATTACCCGTCAGCATGGAGGTTCCCATCCGGGTAGTTACAGAAACGAAGCCGCCAATTTTACTTTCCTTAGGATGGGTAGCTGCTTTCACTACAACCTGTTTAAACCCTCGTTTATACAAGGCTTCCGCAACTTGCTGTGCCAAAGGCCGAGTTCCAAATCCACCCTCGCAAGCCACTAATTTAATGGATTTAAGCCGTGACAAGTCTTTACCCTTAAATTGAGCGGCCAGTTTTTGTGATAATTCTTCTGGTGTTAAATCCCCGATATATTGGCGTGTATCATCACTATGAGCCATCAAAATAATTTCGTCTGGTATCTCCCTGCTTCTGCTGCCAAATTGAAGTAAGGCAATCTCATTTGTACTTCTATTACTATGTTTAGCCAGGTTTTCCTGAAGCTTAAGCGCTGATTCACGCTCTGATTCATCTCCAATATAGTAAATTTCTACTTTTGCTTTACTCATACTTCATTCTCAAAAAATTTAGTTGGCCATTATAACTTAAAGCCGGGGTTAAATGCTGGTTTTGTAAAACTATGTATTCAGCTGCATCAAATAGCTTTTGAGAATTATACTACCACAGGTATTATGAAATTATTAAGGATAAATTTTTTGTAAGATTTAATTGGATAATTGTAAAAAAAAGTAAATTTCATGGTTAAATATATTTACAATTCATTGATGCGATTTTGTATTTCTGCGAGTTTAATTTTGATTCTTTTATAAACGGAAATAACAAGTTCTGTGAATTTAGAATAGTCGAGACACTCTGGTGAAAGGGCTGCAAAAAAGGTTTTTTTAGTTGGGATTATTTTAAAACAGTTTATGTGGATATCCGAAACAACCCATGGGTTTATTATTTCTCCAGAGCTGATTTTAATAATTGATGTCTTCTGATTGTCCTTATCTACTAAAATCTGTGCCTCTCCCTCAATCATTATCAGCAAGAATTGATTAGTAATTGTTATAGGTATATCGGAATTTTTATCATAATAGTAAAAGCTGACTTTTTTTAGATAATCTTGTTTATTCAGCTCGGGTAAATAAGAAAATATATCGAAAGACGCAACGCGGGCTTTTTGTCTGCTGCTCAGCTCATCAAATGTCTGCCGGCGTCTCGATTCCTTGTTTATTATGGGGGTGAAATTAAGTTTGCAGCATGTTTGTTCAATGTGCCGTGCCACATAGTTGATGATTCTTTGGGTGAATATAAATGCTGAATAGTTGGAATGGTTGAAAATCGCATCCAGGATATTTTTTTGAATGAAAAATACCTGGCTATCGGTTTTGGCAATGGCACTTGCCGTTCTTGGTATATTGGCTAAAATGCCAAGCTCTCCAAATAGTTCTCCCGCACCAAGGGTTGCAACTACCTTCATACTGGATTGAGCTGTAATCGTAACTTCACCCGTAATAATGATGTACATTCCATCTGCTGGGGTATATTGCTTAAATATACAAGTATTCGCTGGAAATGATTCAATCGTTGATATTAGACCAATATCATGAAATATAATCGGATCAAGACCAGAAAAGACCGTTAATTTTTCAATGAAATCGCTAAAATACAATGAATTATAGTTGGATTTATTTCTTAAATCTGATGGGCTTTTTACGCTTTGCAAGAGCTTGTTAGCTACTTCAATTCCACTAATAAATGCAGACTCATGTACGTGGGGAGGGATGAGATAGGAACCACAATACCAGGTATTATTTTCACCTTGAATTTCATTTATATACTGCCTGCTGATTTGGCTGGAATGGATCATCGATGGGTGAATATAAAACTTCTGCTGATAGATTTTATCAGGGGCAATTTGCCTGAATGGGTTAAGTGTCAGAAAAACATCAGGAATCTGTGCAGGGAGGTTTTTAATTTTATTGATATAAAAAGTAATGGTGGGTCTTAAAATAGTCGAGGACTCTGGCGCATACAGGCAATTATATCCTCCCCAATGCGCTTTTTCTTTTGGCATAATGCTGCTATCGCTATGAATAGTGAATGTCGCCCGCTGCCAGGGAAAATTGACTAGTAAATTCTTTTCATATTTTTTAGCATCTTCAAAAAGACTGATGGCGTGGTATGGATTAATGCTGATGATTACATGATCAAAAGTCAGTGATATATTTTCTCCGGAGGTACTGCTTGCCCGAATAGAAATTTTATGACCATGACGAGCAATTCCGAGAACTCGTTTATTAAGCATGATCCGATTATTGCTGTTTTTTTTAATAAACCAGTCTTTGAATACTTCAGTATAACTAAACATCCCGTCATTTAAAGCCATTCGTTTCCCAGTGGAACCAATAATTCCATGAATTTGCCAAAACTGAAGTAATGGAATCAAACGATAATTTTCAGGATTACTATTGGGAACCTGAAAGCAGGCTGTTGCTCTTGGATAAATATATTCTTCACTAAAAATTTTGCTGTAAGATTGGTTTTTGAGATAATTACCCAGGGAAATTTCTGAATTTGGATTGCTCAACAAAAATTCCAGACTTTCCATGCGGAAACGATTGATTTCTTTCAAATAGATTTCCCGGTCAAGAGGGCAATCTTTTCGGATGAAGACCGTACCGTCAATATTGGCAAACACCAGGTTATTGCGTTCATCTATGATCGATAAGCTTTGATTAATAGGATGATAAGGGATCTTGAAAAAATCGATAAATTCTTTGAAGTGATGAAATTGATCCTGGTTAAAATCAGTCACGCCGGCATCCAGAGCCCAGGACTGACCCTGGTTATCAAACACCTTTACTCCAAAGCAATGCCCACCCAGATGCTCGAGTTCTTCAATGATAGTCACGTTGTGATTTTCATTGGCTAAAGTGAAAGCAGCGGCAATACCCGATGCGCCGCCTCCAACAATAACTATATCCATATCATTCCCTTAGATGAAACGATAATGCCTTTCAGTTTATTTAAATTAAAGCAGAGTCTGAATTAAAATGCTGCAAAAACAACTTCTTATTAGCTACCTCATGTTCAAACTTAATAACGAATGAGAGTCAGTTTTGTCTAAAGCCGCTAATAATTCATCCTCGGACTCTTTAACTCTTGTATCATATAGTCTTGAGAAATTATTGCGATCTATTTCTGCTGACCTAGACCATGGCGATACGGATGCACCCCATCGGGTGTTTCCTCGAGTAATGGTCACGTCTTTTCCAAGAAGAGGGAGAGCTACATCCATTATTGCAAAATATGGCTGATCATCAGGGGCACTTTCATTTTCAACGTAACCTATAAACTGAAGTGGAGGCCGTTCATTTTCCTTGATATGAAAATCGTGCTTCTCATCCCACACAAATGAAGGGGAAAAAATCATCTGATCTTCAACTGCAACTCGGCCGCCGCCTTCAAGTGTTGGGCGAAATATTTCTAATAACATATGGCGTGGCATTTTCTTCTGCTCTTCGCCCACCTTGTTAAATTCTGCAGTTAATATCATCTCGATTTCTTTTTTTGTTTCTATAGTGCCATTGTTATATCGTTCTCTGTATTCTTCAAATATAGCTAAATAACTGTCATAGGCCTTTAAT
The DNA here is from genome assembly GCF_900640215.1 of Legionella genomosp. 1. NCBI lineage: Bacteria > Pseudomonadati > Pseudomonadota > Gammaproteobacteria > Legionellales > Legionellaceae > Legionella > Legionella genomosp. 1. The sequence continues at coordinate 1,775 of NZ_CAAAJH010000004.1, read as the reverse complement.
AAAGGCACAATAGTATAATGTTCCTGTTGATCCTTTATTTGCTGGCTAAATTGCTCCTGATTGTCGGTTAGCTCCAAAAACATTGCCCACATGTAACTATCATAGTTTTTAAAAGCTAATTTTAAGGGACTGATATATTCTGGCGATGCTGGGCCATATAGGGATTTGAGATCAAGTCCTTGGGGAACTTGATCTGGATCTATAATTTGGGTGTTGCTGTAATGAATAGCATGTTGAAAGATCAAATTCGGGTTTGCTTTGACCAGTTTTTCTGCTTCAGCGTAATCTGCATGAGCAACTCGATCCAGTAAACGATAGATGTCTAATGGTGGAAACTGTTTCTTGCAATTTTCAAATTTTTCCCTGGCTTCAGGATTATCTTTTATGTATTTTTCAAAAAGAGCCAGCATACGCTCATGATTAATTTCCAGAGCATATTGCAAGGGGCTGGTATATTTAAAACTGGAGACTGATTCGATAGGAGTGGTCGCCTCTTTGGTATCAGCTTGTAGATTAAAACAATAATTAACAGGCAAAAACATTGCATCAGGATTTTTATTTATAATTTCTTCTGCTGTATCATAGTTTCCCTCAACAAAACAATTCATAAGAGCATAGGCATCTCTGAAAAAACCTTGTCGTCCAAAAAATGAAAATTTCGTACAGGTCATTGCCAGAGTTTTGATGGTTTTAAAATCAAAGGGGAAGTGTTGTACATACCTTTCAACGGGTATTTCAAGGGGATAGGAGATATCAGATTGACCGGTCATTGTATTTCCCGCGCAAGTTATAGCCAAAATAAGCGTTAAGCTCCATAGTATAAAAGAGGATGGCGCAAGGTGGTAGTCTAAATTTTGTTAAGAATCCACTCGTTGAGCAACAGAATGAAATCAAAGATCCAGCAAGCGATATCTTTCACGGTCCTTCTCCTCACTTTCTTCGTGGATAAAGCGGAAGTTTTTAATAGTTTTTCCTCCCAGTGAATACATGGTTTTGGGGGTATTCTATCATTAGTAGAATTATAAATAGCTAATTGCGTCTGGTGCTTAAAGTTATTATTAAATTAATCAGGCAAGAGTTCAGTGTCGAAAAAAACGTAACTTCCCAGGTACGTCATCCTGAGCGTAGCGAAGGATCTCAAACTGCTCAGAACTGATCCAGATTCAGGAGATCCTTCACTGCGTTCAGGATGACGTTGAAACGAAATAGGGAAAGTGCAATATTTTTGTAACTCCGCCGGTACGTCATTCTGAGCGTAGCGAAGGATCTCAAACTGCTTAGAACTGAGCCAGATTCAGGAGATCCTTCACTGCGTTCAGGATGACGTTGAAACGAAATAGGAAAAGTGCAATATTTTGTAACTCCCCAGGTACGTCATCCTGAGCGTAGCGAAGGATCTCAAACTGCTCAGAACTGATCCAGATTCAGGAGATCCTTCGCTACGCTCAGGATGACGTTGAAACGAAATAGGAAAAGTGCAATATTTTGTAACTCCGCCGGTACGTCATCCTGAGCGTAGCGAAGGATCTCAAACTGCTTAGAACTGAGCCAGATTCAGGAGATCCTTCACTGCGTTCAGGATGACGTTGAAACGAAACAGGAAAAGTGCAATATTTTGTAACTCCCCAGGTACGTCATCCTGAGCGTAGCGAAGGATCTCAAACTGCTCAGAACTGATCCAGATTCAGGAGATCCTTCACTGCGTTCAGGATGACGTTGAAACGAAATAGGAAAAGTGCAATATTTTGTAACTCCCCAGGTACGTCATCCTGAGC